>JAGQQT010000261.1 GCA_020426065.1 Planctomycetaceae bacterium
TGCTTGGCTGCCATGAAACGGGGGACGGTCATTGGTTTCATTGCGGGGTTTTCCAGTCATGCCTCAAAAAAGCACATGTGTATGATTATGCAACAGATTGATGGTTGATTTTGCTGCAGTGCGTGGATTTGCCAGGAATTGAAAAGGATGAGAATCCTTCAGGGAGCCTTTAAAACAGCCCTGAAAATCAATTCTTTATATTTTTGCCCATTGGCACGGCTGATGCATATATATTTCAATACCTCGATGCAGGAGTTGGCCCGCACTTGCTTCGAAGGTGGATATTGGCGTGATCGATGGCGTAATCGATCACGCCTTTTTTCTTGCGCGGATTTATTCGCCCCGGGCGAACTTCTCGAAGCGGTGCTTGAGATCTTTGGTGATCTCCCCCGGCACTCCGGTGCCGATTTTCCGGCCATCCAGTTCAACCACTGCAATCACTTCAGCTGCGGTTCCGGTCAGGAAACATTCCTCAGCCACATAGATGTCGTGGCGGGTGAGTGTCACTTCTTCCACGGTTAACCCCGCTTCCCGGGCGAGTTGAATGACGGCATTCCGGGTGATCCCTTCCAGGATCCCTGCATCAATGGAGGGTGTTTTCAGGATCCCGTTCTTGACGATGAAGATGTTATCGCCGGTGCACTCGGCCACATCCCCTTTATGGTTGATCATCAGGGCTTCCAGGCAACCGGCATCCGTTCCCTCAATTTTCGCCATGATGTTATTCAGGTAGTTGAGGGATTTGATCCGTGGGCTGAGTGCCTGCGGGTGATTCCGAATCGTGCTGGCCGTGATGATTTTCAGGCCGGTTTCATACAACTCCTGTGGATATAGGCTGATGCGGTCCGCGATGATGATGACTTGTGGATTGCTGGTGCGACGGATATCCAGTCCGAGTGAACCGGCACCCCGGGTGACCACCAGGCGAATGTAACCGTCGGTCAGCCCGTTCATTTCCACGGTTTTTTCCAGGGCGGCCGTCATCTCTGCTTCAGAAATTGGGATTACCAGACGGATTGCCCGGGCGCTTTCGTAAAGTCGGGTCACATGTTCCTGGATAAGGAAAACCCGCTTGTTATAGATGCGGATCCCTTCAAACACGCCGTCTCCATACAGCAGACCGTGATCAAACACACTGACTTTGGCTTCGTCTTCGGAGACGTACTGTCCGTTCAAATAAATCTTCATATCCAGGCTCTACGAAAAAAAGCACGAGGATTCACCTCGTGCCAGTCCATCGGTGGGTGTGCAGAATCAGTTCTGCACCAGTTCCAGTCATTTGCTCAGGAAGCAGCCCGTTCCCGGATATTTTCGATTTGTCCTTTGTTGAGTCGGACAATTCGCTGGGCCCGTTGTGCGATCGCTTCATCATGAGTCACCATCATAATCGTGAGTTGCCGCTCGGAATTCAATCGGGAGAGCAGTTCGATGATTCCTTTTCCCGTATCGACATCCAGATTTCCAGTTGGTTCGTCCGCCAGCAGGATTTCCGGCTCTGCAACCAGAGAACGTGCGATGGCGGCACGCTGCAACTCTCCGCCCGACATCTGGCTGGGGCGATGACGGATCCGGTGCTCCAGCCCGACCTGGGCAATCATTTCCCGGGCCAGATCCTGAAGTTCACGTCGGCGCTTCCAGTATTCCCAGGTCGAGTGGCGGATCATCAGCGGGGAGAGCACGTTTTCCAGCACATTGAGTTCAGGCAGCAGGTGATAGAACTGGAATACGAAGCCGAAAACCCGGTTTCGCAGCTGATCACGTGTGCGGGCCGGCAAATGATCAATCCGCTTGCCTTCCAGACGGATCTCGCCGATATCGGGTGAGTCGAGCAGGCCGAGCAGATGGAGCAGGGTGCTTTTGCCCGATCCGGAGCGTCCGATGATCGAAAGGAATTCCCCTTTGCGAACATCCATATTCACGCCCTTCAGGACGTTTACTTCCTCCGGGCCTTTGCGGTAGGTTTTGTCCAGCGCGACAGCAGAGAGCTGAATCGGATTAGGCTGAAGAATGGTATTCATGTGCTGACCTGTTCTTGAAAAATGCCGAGGCCGGATTTGCTCTGCCGTTTCAGCGTTGTTTTTCAACTCACCTGTAGGATATCTGATGCTGCATGACCGGGCTGATCCTGCTGTTGAATCAGTCCCGTCTCAAGGATTCAACCGGATGCATCTGTGCGGCTCGGCGGGCTGGAAAGACACTCGCCAGCACCGCAATCAGCATCGCACCCAAAGCGACCGAGAGCACCATCGAAGGATGGACGGCCGTTGGGATCTCCGGGAAGTAATAAATGGTTTCATCAAAGACTTTTCTGCCCGTCAGGAAAGTAATCCAGTCTTCAATTTCATTGATGTAGTGCACAAACAGCAGGCCAAGGATCACTCCGACGCCGCTGCCCACTACTCCCAGCGATAAACCGTAAGAGAGGAAGATGGACATGATGCCGTTGGAACTGGCTCCCAGGGCTTTCAGGATGCCGATGTCGCGAGTCTTTTCAACGACGATCATGTAGAAGATAGCCAGGATGCCGAAGCCGGCCACGGCGATGATCAGAAACAGCAGCACATTCAGAATGGCCGATTCCACTTCCACAGCGGCCAGCAGTGGCCCCTGTTTCTGTTCCCATGTTTTGACCACAAACTGATCAGGAGGAAACGCTGCTTTGAGCCGCTCCACAACTGTCTCAGCCTGTTCGTAATCTTTCAGTTTGATGTGCAATGAGGTAATAGCTGTTTTGCCGGTAGCGGGAGAAATCATGCCCCGCACTTCCTGCAGTTCTTCCAGATTGCAGAAAATCAGGCTGCTGTCGTATTCAGTCATCCCGCTTTTGAAGACATCCACAATTGTGGCCTGAAATGCCGCATGAGCCGGTGGACGGCCAGCGGTGACGGTGCTGATTTTGACATCATCACCAGGTCGGGCCATCATCATGGTTTTCATTTTGCCGGATTCGGGATCGCGGTACGGATAACTGACCAGTCCAGCTCCCACATAAATACGGCCATCCATCAGAGCGTAAGGATCATCTGATGAAGCCTCATTGGTTTTGATGGGAGAACCGGCAAATGGATCTTCCGAAGCAAGGGGAGCATCGGGTTCCAGGACCTGGTGATCAACCGGGATGATTTCTTCGGATGATTTCAAGGCGGCCAACTGTTCCTGATACCACTTCTGGCGATCAATCTTTTCATGCCGATACTCATTGGCATCCTGCGAGAGTTCCCAGTTGGGCTGTTCTTCCGACGGCCTGAGAGAAGGACGAATGACTTTTTTGTCTTCGCAAACGGGATTGTAGCTGTCCAGGAACGAGCGGAGTGGGCCAACCTTGGCCTTCCCTTCCGGTTCAATTCCGATGATCGTCACCGGCTTGGTAATCCACTGGCCGGCAAAGTTGAAGTTGAGCATGCCGTAAACTTCCACCGTAGGCGTGACCGCCTGGATGTAATCACCAGCAACTTCTTCTGCGATTCGGATCTGCAGTTCCGGATCTGCAACGCCATCATAACTGTGGGATTCGATGACCACATCAGCCAGCAAGCCGTGAATGCGGTCTCGCATCTGGGAGCTGAAGCCGGACATGACACTATTGACGACGATCATAGTCGCCACGCCGAGCATCACGCTGATAATGCTGGCCAGGGCAATAAAGCGGGTACGCAGGTACCGCTGACATAAGAGCGATTTATACATCACGCCATTCCTTTGGCTGAGGTAGCTCGATTGGATCCATCCAGAGTTCAAGCGAATCAGAGGTGGTGATCCCGGCTGAGAATTCGAAAACTCAATGCCGTTGTGTCCCCACACAACTTCCCCGCTGCCGGAGTTATATCGAGTTCCACTCAGACCGCCAAGCCCAACCGGACAGGGCAATGTTCAGCTGCAGAGTGCAAGTCTCCTGAGCAGAGTTGACTCACCCCAGTCAAAATGATCATTTGCTGTAACTCTCTGAAAAGGCAGAGGTTACTGCTTGGGTTCTTCGGCGGGAGCGGTGGCTTTTTCGAGGTTTGCAGCCTGGTCAGCCAGTTCTTTGAGTTTGACCTGCTCTTCATGGGAAGCGTAGAACAGTTTATCACTCTCGGGTTCAAGAGATTTGATTTCCCGTTTCTGTTCCAGTTGCTTTGCCAGCGGGAATTCGTGCGCAGCATCGTATTTGACGGGGGGAGTTGGCTCGGGAGCTGTTTTGTAGGTTCCGAGCAGAATGTCTCGTATCGGGCGTTTGATGCGGGCACCGGCAAACATCGGACCGTCATAGATGGTTCCGGTCTGCAGTGGACCAATTCCCAGAAACCAGGCTTCTCTGGAACGACTTCTGCCGGATTTCACGCCAGCCTGCCAGACTGGTTCTTTTGACTCTTTGTGGTAAGCAAATACACCAATTTTGGCCGCTCCAATATGATGGGCTCTTTTGGCCAGAGAGATTTCCGGAATGGTTGGCATCGGTGGAGCGGTTGGGACGAGAGAAGAAGCAGTGCTGAGGGCGTTTGTGGCGGGAATCCCGTAGCTCACTTCATGCATATCTGTTCCGAGCGCACCGACGCGGGCTTCAATGATGTAGTCGGCAGTTTGAGGAGTTTCCTGCAACCGGCAGTTGGCTGCCATAATCTGTTGTCTCAAGGAACTGATGATGTATTCGCTGTTAACGAATCCGAACCCCTTGATGTTTTTGATATAGGCATCATCCAGATAGACGGCTTGCCCACTGAGAGGGGTGAAGTCGATCTGGGACACCACACGGTCGACAGCGTTGGAAGTCAACAGTTGCTCAGTACCACCCTGTTGCAGACTCTTGCCGCAGCCGGAAAGGCCAGCCACAATGGCCACCAGCAGAGAGGTCAGGATACGGAACGGCAGCTTCATACTTCTGTGGCCAGCTGTGGACAAGGGATTGATCAGAACGCGGATTATAGTCTTCCGGAGCGTTTCACAAAGATGAGCCCGAATTCCCTGATTTCTGGCCTATACAAACACTTCAGCTTGTCAAAACTACAATCCGGAGGGATCGGATCTTGTCCCTGCGGGAGTGACGCACACACTCATCCCCCTGGGAAAAGTCATTAATTTGAAGACCATTCGAACTCCAGCCCGGATAATCCTGGCAATCAACCAGTTCAGCCTGGATGCTCCCCTGGCAGCGCTGGCCTGGCAGGATCTGGCGGGACGGATGCTGCACATCGAACTGGACTGGAGGCCCAGGTTGCTGTTATTCGCGGTCACCTGGCTGGTCTATGCGGGAGATCGCATGCTGGATGCGATTCGCCCGGGAGTCATTCCCTCAGCCATCTCCCGTCATCAGTTTGCAGTCCGGCATTTTCGTACTCTCGGTTTCATCTGGGGAATCGTGTTCTTGTCGCTGATCTGCTGGATGCTGGCTGGTCGGTTTCTGCTGGACATCATCTGGCCATTGGGGCCGGCTTGCCTGGCTGCATTGCTGTTATATTACCTGCTGTGTGAATGGCAGCGGACCTGGCGTGTCAGGATACCACGGGAACTGGTGGTCGCGGCATTTTTTACGCTGGCCTCTCTTGTATCCCCTGTGGCGATGACAGAACAGTTTTCCGGGGGAGTGCTTTTGCGGTTCAGCATTCCCTGTTTTGTCCTGGCCAGCCTCAACAGCATTGGCATTACCACATGGGAAGCCCAGGAGGATCGATCCACTGGTGAGCAGACGCTGGGAACACGATTTCCCTCACTCCAGTTGTGGTATCCCAATCTGGTTCTGATCTGCGGATTCCTGCTGGCGTTTACAGAATCCTGGTTTCCGGAAGGCTCTCTGAATCTGGCCGGAGCATATCTCCTGACGGCAATTGTCCTGGGGATATTGCACTCCCCAACCATACCGCGCGAGTTAAAGCCTGCTCTGGCGGATTTGAGCCTGATGATTCCCTGGCTGATTGTGTTCAGCGGGATTTGATTGATGCATTT
>JAGQQT010000262.1 GCA_020426065.1 Planctomycetaceae bacterium
AAGATGGATCGGATGCGTGTATCGCAGCCTGGAACGGCTACGCCGCCCAGAATTCTTCCGGGCCACCCTGAGCATTTGAATTCCAACTTGTGTTGTGTCGATAACAATGCCCTCCGGGAGGGTCGGCCCAGCCGGGGAGGGTGAAGGCTGCTCGATTCTGTTTCCAACCGGCCTACGCTGCTGATCAGTTTGATTTCAAGCCAACTATTCCTTCCGAGAACCGCTACTCATTTTTCGAGTCACCACCCAGATCAGAAATGCAATTCCAATGGGAATCCAGTAACGGGGGCCAAACACGACCGTTGCGTTAAAAACGATGAATCCGATCAGCAAATGCAGGCAGACTACGTAACGCTGGGGAATTTGATCGATTCCCCGGAGAAATGTGCCGATGATGTCCAAGGGGAACCACAGGGCGATCAGGTAATTGATCCACAGTCCACCACCCCAATACCAGCCCGTGACACGCTCAGTTTGTTGAGCAGTGTGGATCAGGGCTTCCGCATGGGACCAGTGATGGACAAACGCGAATGCGGCCAGAACGTGGATCAGATAAAATATCCCCGCTGCCAGCCAGGCCCATTCTATTCGCCGCCTGGCAGCCCAGAACCGTTTTTCCGCAGGACACAGCAGGTTCAGATCATATGCCAGTCGAAGCCCGTACAGCAGCACGACCAGCACGGCAGTTCCCCGGACGATCACCTGTGAAAACTCCATGACTCCCCTGCCGATCTGCCTACGGGACGCCGTTTGACCTGCTCAAACCGTCCCTTTATCCTACGCTCTCCGTTCTTCCTGTTCGACGGAAACTGGTAGGTCCACGGACTTTTGAAAGATTCTGAAGTTGGCCTCACGCAAGAAATCAAAATCACGATCTGAACCATCCAATGGAATCCCCACCGAAGAAGGGGACCGGATTCAGTACGTCTCGTTGTCTGAAGAAACTCGCCGACGATACCTCAATTACGCCTATTCGGTGATTCAATCTCGGGCCTTGCCGGATGTCCGGGATGGGCTCAAACCAGTGCAGCGTCGCATTTTGTACGTCATGTACAACGACTTGCGTCTCACGACCGATGCCAAGCCCCGGAAGTGCGCCAAGATCACCGGGGATACCACCGGGAACTACCATCCTCACGGCGATACCTCCGTATATGATGCCCTCGTGCGACTCGCCCAGGATTTCACCTTGCGCGAGCCGCTCGTTCTGGGGCAGGGGAACTTCGGTTCCATCATCGGCCTGCCAGCCGCCGCAGCCCGTTATACCGAAGCTCGACTGACTCCGATCGCCAGCGAGCTGATGTCCGAACTCCGCTATGACACCGTCGAGATGCGGGACAATTATGACGGCACCCGCCAGGAGCCTGTCGTTCTTCCTTCCCGCTATCCGAACCTGCTGGTCAATGGAACGCAGGGGATAGCGGTCGGAATGGCAACTAACATTCCCCCACACAATCTGGGGGAAGTCATCAAGGCCTGCGTGCAATTGATCGACAATCCCGATGCGACCGTTGCCCAGTTGATGAAACACATCAAAGGTCCGGATTTCCCTCTGGGCGGCCGCATCGTGACCGATCGTCGCGAGCTGCGTACGATTTATGAAACTGGACGAGGAGCGGTCAAAGTCCGGGCGGAGTGGATTCCCGATCCGCTGCAGAAAGGCCGTATCAAAAGCAACATTGTCATCACGTCCATTCCCTACAATGTGGAAACCGGACCGTTGATGATTGAGCTGGGAACGATTGCAGAATCCAAGAAGCTGCCGCAACTGCTGGCCGTGAGTGATGAAAGCAGCCAGGAACTCGGGCTCCGCATCGTTCTGGAACTCAAGAATCCGAACGATGCCGAATCGGTGATGTCCTATCTGTACAAGCACACTTCGCTCGAACAGAATTTCAACGTCAACACAACCTGCCTGGTTCCCGATGAACAGGGGAATCTGACACCGGCCCTGCTGGATCTGAAACAGATTCTCAGCCACTTCCTCACATTCCGCTACCAGACCGTTGTTCGCCGACTCGAATTTGTTCTGGCTCAACTGCTGCGACGAATTCATATCCTGGAAGGCTTTGAGATCATCTTCAATGGCCTGGACAAGGCCTTGAAAATCATACGTGCCAGCAGTGGCAAAGCGGATGCCGCTGCAAAACTGATGAAAGCATTTCCGCTCGACGCTGACCAGACCGATGCCATCCTCGAACTGGCTTTGTACCGGATCTCCTCGCTGGAAATCGATCGCATCCTCGAAGAACTGCGGGAAAAACGGGCGGAAGCGAAACGGATCCAGACACTCCTCGCATCTGAGAAGAAGTTGTGGAACCTGGTCAGTACCGAACTGAGTGAAATTGGTGATGCCTACGGAAACAAACGACGCACGGGAATCGGGTCCTCTGAGGAAATTGAGGAATTCGATCCGACGGTTTATATCATCAAGGAGAACACGAATGTCGTGTTGACTCGCGATGGCTGGATTCGACGCGTGGGCCGGATTCAGAGCATCGATAAACTGCGGGTGCGTGAAGGGGATGAGGTGCTGGATGTCCTGCCCGCCAGCACACTCGATGCGATTGTCTTCTTTGCTGATGATGGCATTGCCTACACACTGGGAGTGGATCAGATTCCTGCCTCCACAGGTTATGGGGAACCGCTGGCCAAGCATGTCCGTTTGAACGATGGCACAAGAATCATTGCCGCTCGAACAACGGACTCCCGCTTCACACCTCCCGATGATCCTCCCGAAGGAGAATCCCCGGTTCCACATTTAATCATTGCGACTTCGCTGGGACAGGTGATGGCGATTTCGTTTTCCCCCCTCCGCACACCATCCACGAAAGTGGGTCGTAAGTATTGCCGGCTGGCCTCAGGAGATCGGGTGGTGTTTGTCGATCTGATCATCGACCAGGAAACAATCTTCCTGGCGACACGAGACGCCCGCGTCATTCACTTTTCGCTGGCCGAGGTTCCCCTGTTGGGAGGTCCGGGTCGAGGAGTGCGGGGAATTAAGCTGGAAGGCCATGATGCGGTGCTGGGAGGAATGCTGCTGGCACGTCCGGGCGACACCCTGCACGTCATCAATCAGAACGGAAACAAACTGGCCTTTGGCCAGGCCAAATATGGCGTCACTTCCCGCGGAGGAAAGGGAGTCAAAACCAGCCAGCGGACCGGATTTGAAAGCCTGGTCCGACCCGAAATCGGACTGATCGACTGGAGTGGACTCGAGTAGTCCATCCTTCTTTTTCCCCGACTTTTAGCATTCGATACAATCTCTATGGCAACTGCATCTGCATCACAATACAAAGCCGCTGACATTGAAGTGCTCGAAGGACTCGAAGCCGTCCGGCGTCGACCTTCGATGTATATCGGCGGAATCGATATCCGGGGATTGCATCACCTGCTCTGGGAAGTGGTCGACAACTCTGTTGACGAATTCCTGGCTGGTCATGCCGATACGATCCGGATCACGCTTCACAAGGACGGCACCTCGCTCACGGTTGCCGATAACGGCCGGGGCATTCCAGTCGACAAACACCCCAAGTACAAAAAATCGGCCCTGGAAGTGATCCTGACCACTCTGCATGCCGGGGGAAAGTTTTCTGACAAGAACTATGCCCGCAGCGGGGGATTGCATGGAGTCGGTTCCTCAGTCGTGAACGCGCTCTCGGAAGAACTGATGGCCACCGTCCATCGGGATGGTTATGAGTGGACACAGCGTTTCAAACGGGGCCGACCAACAACTCCGGTTAAAAAGGTGAAGCCCTTCAAGGGACACGGCACAGTCATCTTCTTCCGTCCCGATGTCGAAATCTTCCGCCGGATTGCCTTCAGTGCCGACACCATCCGTCAACATCTGGAAGACATTTCGTATATCCATGCCGGACTCAAGATCCGCTTCGTGGACGAAACCAAAAACGAAACGTTCGAGTTTCATCAGCCCGAAGGGATCAAAGCCTATCTGCAGAAGCTGACTGCAGATGAGAAAAAGAAAGCCGTGCACGAAGTCATCTTTTCGACCGAAAAAGATGACGGAGAAATCAAAACCGAGCTTGTGCTGCGCTGGACCGAAGCCACTGATGAGCAGATCCGCAGTTACGTGAACGGGATTCGCACACATGCTGGAGGCACGCACCTCAACGGTGTTCGCTCCGGAATTGTGAAAGCCATCAAGAATTACATGGACGTGCATGCCATCAAACCGAAAGGTGTGCTGATCACGGCAGAAGATATCCGTGAGGGAATTCTGGGCGTGGTGTCGGTGTTTCATGGCGACCCCATGTTCCAGGGGCAGACGAAAGAGCGGCTCAATAACCCGGAAGTCACCGCTGTGGTGGAAAGTCTGGTTCGCCCTTCGCTGGAAACCTGGCTCAACAATAACTCCTCGATTGCCGACGCCATTCTGGGCCGGATCATTCTGTCTGCTCGCGCCAGACAGGCCAGTCGCGATGCGGTTGCCGAAGTCAAACGGAAATCTCCAGGCAGTAAACGAACCAACCTGCCGGGCAAACTTCTCGACTGTCGTTCCAATAATCCCGAGGAATCGGAACTGTTTATCGTGGAAGGGGACTCGGCCGGCGGAACTGCTGCTTCGGGAAGGGACAGCCGTGTTCAGGCTATTCTGCCGCTGCGGGGAAAAGTGCTGAATACCGAATCGCTCAAAATCGGGAAAGTCCTCGCGAACCAGGAAATCAGTGATCTGGTCGAAACACTGGGAACCGGGATTGGTCCCCATTTTGATATTCGCAAACTCAGATACGGACGCATCATCCTGCTGATGGATGCCGATGCCGACGGCTATCACATCAGTACATTGCTGCTGACATTCTTTTTCCGGCACATGCCGGAACTGATTCGTCAGGAAAAACTGTTTATCGCCCAGCCGCCGCTCTACAAAATCGTCTCAGGCAAAGACAACCTGTACGCACTGGATGATATGCAGAAGGAACAGATCCTGGCGTCACTGCCAGCAAACCGGAAACCGGAGATCAGCCGCTTCAAGGGGCTGGGGGAAATGGATGCCATTCAGCTTAAGGAAACGACGCTTGATCCGACTCGCCGGGTGCTTTTGAAAGTGGAAATCGAGAATCAGGTCGATGCGGACAATACGTTCCATCAGCTGCTCGGGAAGGATGCCAGCGAGCGGTATCGGATCATCATGTCGGAGGCGGCACTGGCAGATGACCTCGACGTTTGATACGCTCGATGTTTCGGAACGACTGACTGTTTCCTGCCAGGACGCAAAACCAGCCCGATCCAGTATCATCCGTTGATTCACCCAATCCCACCTTTACCGGGGCACGGCATCCATGATTCTTACCGGTCAGGAAATTCAGGCACAGCTGGGAAAGAACATCAAGATCGATCCCTTCAATGAAAGCCGCCTGAACCCCAACAGCTACAATCTCAGCCTGCACAATGAGATTCTGGTGTACGAAGAAATCGTACTCGATATGAGACGCCCGAACCGGTACAAGCGCTACACGATTCCCGAAGAAGGGATGGTCCTCAGTCCAAATCAGCTCTACCTGGGACGGACTGTCGAACGGACCGAAACGCACAACCTGGTTCCGATGCTGGAAGGCCGTTCTTCCATTGGCCGACTCGGACTGTTCGTGCATATCACGGCCGGTTTCGGCGATGTCGGCTTCTGCGGCTACTGGACCCTCGAAATGTTTGCCGTTCAGCCGATTCGCATTTATCCCGGTGTCCAGATCTGCCAGATCTTCTATCACACGCTGGAGGGAGCCGTAACGGAATACGATAGTGGCAAATACCAGAAAAACCGGGACATTCAGCCCAGTCTGTTGTATCGTGATTTTGATGAGCAGACGGATCGCCAGATGCGACTCGGGTTCCCCAAGGAATAGACAGATCCACCCATGACGGTTCCAGATCAAAAACCTTCTCCGGGAGAACAGG
>JAGQQT010000263.1 GCA_020426065.1 Planctomycetaceae bacterium
ACCAGTAATCCCTGGGGAGTCGATTTCAACGATCACGGCCAGGCATTCATCACGGCCTGTGTCATTCCCCATCTGTATCACATCATCGATGGAGCCCGCTATCAGCGGCAAGGTGGTCAGCATTTCAATCCTTACACTTACCGGGATATTGTGACCATCGCTGATCACCTGCATTATCTCGGCGCGACTCCGCACGGCGGAAACAGTAAATCCAATGCTGCGGGGGGAGGACACGCCCACGCTGGCGCCATGATTTATCTGGGGGACAAATGGCCGGAAGAGTATCGCAATCAGATCTTCATGAACAACATTCATGGCCAGCGACTGAATATGGATATCCTCAAGCCAGAGGGCTCTGGATATGTTGGCAGCCATGGTCCTGATTTCCTGCTGACTGGCGACAAGGCCTCCCAGATTCTGAATATCCGCTACGGCCCCGATGGCAATGCGTGGATCATTGACTGGTACGATATGCAGGCTTGCCATCGAGGAGAAGCCGAAATCCACGATCGCACAAACGGGCGAATCTACAAAGTGAGTTACGGAAAGTCAGAAACATCCTCGCCGAGTCAGCCACTGGCTTCTCTGAGCGATCTCGATCTGGCAAAACTCGTTCTGCACAAAAACGACTGGTATGTTCGCCATGCTCGCCGCAACCTGCAGGAGCGGGCTGCCGCTGGTTCAATTGATCCGTCAGCCACATCCTTCCTGAGGGAAGTGCTGGCCAGCAACGCCGACGAAACCCGTCGGCTCCGGGCAGCCTGGGCGTTGCATGTGATCGAGGCATTGTCGAACGAAAACATCAATGTAATGCTCGGTGATGCCAGTCCGTATGTTCGAGGCTGGGCCGTTCAACTTGTTATGGAGCAACCAGCTCATGATGACTTGCCGCTCAGCCGTTTTGTCGAGATGGCCAGGTCAGATGAGTCTCCTGTCGTCCGACTTTACCTGGCCTCTGCCGCTCAGAAACTTCCGTTGGATCAGCGGTGGGATTTGCTCACCGGACTGACCAGTCATGCCGAAGACGAAACCGATCACAATCTGCCCCTGATGTACTGGTACGCAGCCGAACCACTGGCCGATGAAGACACCGGCCGGGCCCTCGCACTCGCGATGTCCGCAGGAGAACACATTCCGTTACTGCGGGAGTTCATGCTACGGCGAATTGGCAGCGGCGGGGCGGAATCTGCACTGGCAGCTCTAGTTGAGGGGCTGGGCAATGCCAAGTCGCCAGCGCTCCAGTTGACGTTCCTCAATGCAATTCGCGTGGCGCTGGCCGGGCAGCGACAGGTGAAGGCACCTGCTGGTTGGGAGAAGGTCTCTTCGTCCCTGCTGAAAAGCGATGACCTCGAAGTGCGCCTGCAGGCGACCGCCCTGGGTGTGACCTTTGGCGATGTGAATGCGTTTGCGGCGATGAGATCGCAGCTGGAATCTGCTTCCGGGGATGTTGAATCGAGTCTTGTGGCAGTGAGCTCACTGCTGGATGCCGGGGATCCGGGACTTGTCCCCACGCTCATTTCTCTGCTGACAGCACACGATCCACTGAAGGAAGCAGCGATTCGCGGACTCGCACAGTACAACGATCCAACCATCGCCCCCTCGCTGTTATCGGCCTATGTCGATCTCAAGCCAGATCAGCGACGCATGGCTTTGGGGACGCTGTGTGCGCGTGCCACGTCCGGCGTTGCGCTGCTGAAGGCAATTGAAGTCAAACAGATTCCGGGAGCTGATTTGACAGCCGACCTGGTGCGACAACTTCAGTTTCTCAAAAACGAAGAAGTCGACAAGTTACTGCAGGACGTCTGGGGAACAGCCCGGGAATCTGCAGCTGACAAGCTCCAGCTGATTGCCGACATGAAGGCACTTGTTGAATCCGGAGATCATCCACCAGCGGATCAGGAACTGGGCCGGGCCATTTTCGCCAAGACCTGCCGGAAGTGCCATGTGCTGTACGGTGATGGCCAGAAAGTGGGGCCGGATCTCACTGGATCAAATCGGGCCAACATCGATTATCTGCTCAGTAATATCGTCGATCCCAGTGCCGTGATGGCCAATGAATACCGCCCGACGATCATTGTCACATCGGATGGTCGAGTTGTGAACGGGCTTGTCAAAGCCGAAGATCGTAACAGTGTGACTCTGCTGACTTCGGATGCCCAGGTGGTGATTCCCAAAGATGAAATCGAAGAGCGAGCAGTCAGCGAAAAGTCCATGATGCCTGATGATCAGCTCAAGCAGTTCAGCCCTCATGAAGTGCGTTCACTGATCGCCTACCTGCAGGGAAAAACGCAGACGCCGATCCTCGCGACTCCCGAGAATGCCTCAACCATCTTCAACGGACAGGACCTTTCCGGCTGGAATGGCACTGAAGGTCTCTGGTCTGTTGAAAACGGGGAGATTGTTGGACGTACGGATGGCCTGAAACGGAATGAATGGCTCGTCAGCGATCTGTCCGCAGAAGATTTTCATCTCACACTGGAAGTCAAGCTTGTCGAGAACGCCGGCAACAGTGGCATTCAGTTCCGCAGTCACTCCGAAAACGGTGAAGTCAGCGGATATCAGGCCGATATTGGAGCGGGCTGGTGGGGCAAACTTTACGAAGAACATGGTCGGGCGTTGCTGTGGGACAAGTCCGGAGAAGAACATGTCCGTCCCGGCGACTGGAATACTTATGAAGTGATTGCCCGCGAACACCACCTCATTACAAAGATCAATGGACAAACCTGCGTGGATCTTGAGGATCCTAATGGAGCCCATCGAGGGATCATTGCCCTGCAACTGCATAGTGGCGGCAAAACAGAAGTCCGTTTCCGGAATATCAGGCTGGAGGTACTGCCTGAAGCAGAGTGAACAGCGCGGAGTGAATCTGTTTATCGTTAAAAATTCGCAGAAGAAGATGCCTCATGGATGAGGCATTTCATTATGCGTCAAAGAATTTGTCCTGTGCATAAGAGATTCAATCTCTGATACGCAATTCCTAAGCGACGAAGCCGTTAAAGCAGTCACCAGGTTCTCCGTCAGCCCAGGCTTCGATCCGGGTTCATCTGCCGAAACAACCGATAGGAACTGTCACAGGCGCAGAATCGTTCTCAATGGAGCAGGGCCGCATAGAGGGAATACTCGACTGAGGGAAAAACGATCAATCAGGGCTTAAGTTTTAATTGCATGAAGTCGGACACCTGTGATTTGATGGCTGTTTCTGTGGGAAGTCGTTCCATCGAACTGGCTCCGTAGAAGCCATGAATCTGACAGCGGTCCAGGATGTACTGGGCATCATGGGGCAGGGCGATTGGCCCTCCGTGGCAGAGCACCAGCACATCAGAACGAACCGACCGACCTGCCTGGGCAATCGCATTCACGCGGTCCACGCAGTCGTCCAGGGTAAGTGCAGATTCTGCTCCTATTGCTCCTCCGGTTGTCAGTCCCATGTGAGCGACGAGGATATCGGCACCGGCTTTCGTCATCTCCCTGGCTTGTTCTTCATCAAACACGTAAGGAGTCGTGAGCAGTCCCAGCGAATGAGCAGCGGCAATGCACTCAATCTCCAGTCCGTATCCCATTCCCGTCTCTTCCAGATTGACTCGGAACATGCCATCAATGAGCCCCACTGTCGGGAAGTTTTGAATTCCTGAGAATCCCAGTGCGATCAGTTCCTGAAGAAAGTGATCGCGCAGCATGAACGGATCCACGCCACACACGCCTGCAATCACTGGTGTTCGATGCACGGTTGTCAAAACTTCGCGAGCCATTTCTTTGACGATCTCGTTCGCATTCCCAAAGGGGAGCAATCCCGATAACGAACCGCGTCCTGCCATGCGGTAACGCCCGGAGTTATAGATGACGATCAGGTCGATACCCCCCGCCTCTTCGCACTTGGCGCTGAGACCGGTTCCGGCTCCTCCACCAACAATTGGCAGTTGCTGCGATACTTTTTCACGCAATCGAGCCAGAATTGATTCTCGTGAATGACGCATGAGTCTTCTCCATCATGAGGTCGATCGATGTTTTCAGTGAGTTGTGAGCAGTGCCCGGAAATGCTCCAGCAATGCTGCGGAGAATTCGGGAGCGTTGATGTCAAAGGGATAGCGAATGAGCTGCCGATCCGGCGTGACATGCAGACGACGCTCCAGTTCATCGAACAATGCTGCGTCAGCCTCCGGATCGTAAAACGGTTGCCCTGGAACATCAATTAACGAAACGCCTCGTTCAGGAATGAGCAATCGCAACGGGGCTAGCGATTGATTCAGTTTTTCCGCAATGAAGGCTGCCGCCTTTCGATTCTCTTCCACCGTAGTCCGCATGAGCGTTACCTGGGCATTATGCACATGCAGTTTCCGCTCGCGGAACTGGGGCGGGACAGAATCGAGCCCTCCAAAGTTCACCATATCCAGTGCCCCCAGACTTAATACCAGTGGAATCCTGGCGACCAGGAGTTTCTCAAATCGATGAGGTCCGCAGGGAAAGACTCCTCCCACAACCTCGTCTGCAACCTCGGTGGCTGTAATGTCGAGGACACCGGAGATCAAACCGGATGCCACCAGTTGCTCCATTGCACGGCCGCCAGTCCCGGTGGCATGAAACACGAGACAGTCATACCCATCTTCTTCGAGTTCAGCCCGCACACGATCCACGCAGGGAGTTGTTACTCCAAACATCGTCATTCCGATTGCCTTGCGGGAAGAACGAGCTCGCACGGGCTGATTCACCATTCCAGCCATCGCATGAGCGGCATTTCTGAGAATCACTTCGGAAACCACATTCAGCCCGGCAACGTCAACCACCGAATACATCATCGTGATATCATTGCAGTCGACATACGGTGCCACATTGCCACTCGCAACGGTGGAAACCATCAGCTTCGGCAGACCGATCGGCAAGGCTCTCATCGCCGCAGTGATCAGCGAAGTCCCGCCACTCCCACCAAGCCCAAGTACACCAGAAATGCGACCTGCTGCCACTTCCTGCAGGAGAAACTCTCGGAGTGCTACCGACATCTGTTGAATGGCGGTCCCTCGATCACTCGAAATCGCTGCGGAATGATCTCCCACAGAAGACCAGACCTGATCCCGACTGACCATGGGAGCGACTGCGGGGGACTGCAACGTGCCAACATCAACCGTCACTACGTGGACACCAGCCTGGGCAAGCACAGCCCGGACATAATCCAGCTCCGCTCCTTTGGTATCCATTGTTGCAACTGCGTAGACGCTGGCCATGACACTTTCCCCGGACTGTCTGCTCGTAAATTCTACCTGAAAAGCCATGCTGGTGAACGGACAGTCAAATTGCAACAGAGCCGAAGCAGACCATCGTTGGTGGCAATCAATACTCAGCAGCACTGAATTGGAAGATTTCAGCATCTTTGGTATTGTCAGATTGTGACAATACCGTCGCTGGAATCATTGGACTATGCAGTAAACCTGACTTTTCAAATGCCATATTTCTCGGGACTGATTTTACGGAAAGACCTCACTCAGGAATCATGAATCGACCAATCCTGTATCTTGGTGACACATCACTTTCGACGGCGGCCTGTTATCTGGCAGGTTGCATGGCAGATGCCGGTTTAGAGTTCGACTATCTGCCAAGTCATGAACGACTCACGCTGAAGGATCTGGAATCGCCCCATTCCCTGTTGATCATCAGCGATTATCCCGCCGCTCACATTTCTCCTGATTTGCAGGAAATCATTGTCCAGCAGGTGGATGCAGGCATGGGATTGCTGATGATTGGTGGCTGGGAGTCCTTTCAGGGGTCTGATGGGAAGTGGGCCGAAACGCCCCTTGCCAGGATTCTGCCGGTCACAATCAGTCCGAAAGATGATCGTCAGAACTGTGACCAGCCGGTCTTTGTCCGCCCACAAGATTCCAGCAAAGCGGCCAGCCATCCCAT
>JAGQQT010000264.1 GCA_020426065.1 Planctomycetaceae bacterium
CACAATTGACCGGCAGGAAAATGCGAGATCTGGCTTTCAATCTGATCTCGAGCCCAGGGAAGCATTCCGGGGAAACACTTCATCTGCATATCAACCAGTTCATCGAAATCATCCATGGTCAATCGACGCAGGACTGTTTTCCACTCAAAATCGGCCAGATCGAGTTCCGGCATGGCATTCCCTTACTGCAGTGATCGCTGTTAAAGACTTTTTTCGTGCGCCTGCTTTTGATTCTAATGGAGTATCTCCAGAGCACAACAGGGAGTTTCATTCTCCAGTTCAAAGCGTGCTACTCTTTGCGGGCAGCTCGCATTTTTTCCTCATCCCATTTTCCATTGGGACGAAAATCTTTCAGAGCACGCATGACAGATCCGTTGTAGTACGTTGCAAACAGGGCATCGCCATGATGTTCGGTAAAATGCTGGCGATTGAGCTTGTACCAGTCATACTCTTTCCGGAAGTTCAGCTGTTGCCCCAGCCATTTCATATAGGCCTGACGATTTTCCTGTTCCTGCCAGAAACCTTGTGGAACAGTGGGAAAGCACCACGGCAACCATTTCATGCGGGGAGCGTATTCCTTCAAGGCACGGAACACGGAATCACCATAATAGTTTGCCAGCATGCCGCCGCCATGATTGGTGTGAAAATGCGACCTGCTGACCTGGTACCAGTCTTCGTGAGACTTGAGCCCCAGGTGCTGTCCCAGCCAGTCCATGTATGCAATGCGATTCTGCTTGTCTTTCCAGAAGCCTTGTGAGGTGCTGCGAAACAGCCAGGGACGCCAGGGAAAGTCTGGATAGAGATCCAGCAGAGCACGCTGGGGAGAATCGCCGTAATAATTGGCGAGCATGCCTCCCCCCTGATTGACGTGAAAATCCTGCTTGGCGATCTGATACCAGTCTTCCGGTTTTTTATAGCCGAGAGTTTTTTCCAGCCACTTCATGTAGGCAATACGATTTTCCAGGTGATCCCAGTAACCGGTTGGAACCCTTCCCTGCAACCACAGTTTTGCCTTGGACTTACCTTTCATCTCTCCATGGATTCCGTTAGTCAGATTGTGCAGAATTGTTTCAGGCCCATCCGCGACAAGAGGATATCAATTGATTGCCATTATCGCAATGAACATTCTTCAATGGTCATTCACCAGCACCCAGGTTACCCGCTTTCGGTTTTCCTGCAGATGACTTATGATGGGAGCAATATTGAAAAACTGTTCCCAGAGAATAAGAGACAATCATGTCCAAATCAGACTTAGATCCGCACCTGATGATCGTTCCCCGACGGAAAATCCGCGGGTTTTCCGCCATCCTGCTTCCGTTTACCTCCAGTGGAGCGGTCGATTGGCCCGGATTCAATGATCATCTTCAGCGCACTTTCGATGCTGGTCTGACTCCCGCCGTCAATATGGATACCGGCTATGCGAATCTGATTGATTCTGCAACAAAAATTGATGTGCTTTCCAAGGCACGGGACCTGGCAGCAGGTCGCCCGTTTGTGGCGGGAGCCTTTGTGGGAGACAAACCTGGATCTGCGTTTCGGCTCGACGAATATCGCACCGAATGTGATCTGATTGCCAAATTCGGCGGTATTCCCGTTCTCTTCCAGTCATTTGGCCTGACAACGGGAACGGATCAAGAAATTCTGGAGCGTTACCGGCAGATTGCCCAGACAACCGATCAATTCATCGGTTTTGAATTGGGGACCATGTTTGCTCCATTCGGAAAAATCTATTCGCTGGATCTTTATCGGCAACTGCTTGCCATCCCGCAATGTATCGGAGCCAAGCATTCCTCACTGTCCCGCGAACTGGAATGGGAGCGGATTCTGCTGAGGAATGAAATCCGGCCCGATTTCCTCTGTCTGACCGGTAATGATCTGGCAATTGATATGGTGATCTACGGAGCGGACTACCTGCTGGGGCTTTCCACATTTGCCCCCGACCTGTTCGCGAAACGGGACCGGATGTGGGAGGCTGGGGATCCGGATTTTTATGAACTCAACGATCTGCTGCAGTATCTGGGACACCTGACCTTTCGGGTTCCGGTGCCGGCCTACAAGCACAACGCTGCCCAGTTCCTGAATATCCGTGGGTGGATCGAGACGGATGAAACCCATCTCAACAGCCCGAAACGACCGGAATCAGACCGGTTTCTCCTTCAGGAAATCTACGACCGGATGCAGCGCTGGCTGTAAACAGCGGTAACAGTTTAGCGGTCGTTCCTTCCACCCAGGCTGGAATTGGATCCGTTCGGCTTTGGTGAATCGTCCTGATTACGTGGAGCGTTGCGACCTCCCAGTTTTCCATCTTCTGCCGAGGTTCGCACTCGATACTCGACCGGTTGACCCCGCAGTCGTGCAGGCAGCACATCAATCGCGTAACGGAACCCGTCAGGAGTTCGCAAAATCAGTTCCGCGGGAGGACTGTTGTGATTCATTCGATTGGTGATCGCAAAAACATCGTTGACTGTTTCCAGATCGCGTCCGTTTAACGACTCCATGATATCACCCGCGACAATCTCCGGCGGATTCTTACGAGACTCTTCATAAGCCTGCGTATTCGGGATGAAACTCCGAATAATCAAACCGGGGCCACCGGAAACGCGATCCACTCGAAAACCCAGGTATCCATTGTTCTGGGCACTTGCCACACTGGTCATCAAAGAGGCCATGACTGCAAAAGCAAATAAAGTTTTCATTGGAACCCCGCCTGCTTCTCAAGGAGTTTCTCGCTCAAGCCTGTGAAACCTGCCTGAACTGTCATATCTGTTTTTTCAGATTTACCTGAGTTTTTCAAGTACGAGGCCCCAGAAAATCTTCGGCAGGTGTTATTCTTTCGGTAGCTCATGACACTCTTATCGAGGATGACTCATGTCTGATAACCTGCTCCCCCCCAGTGATCACACTTCACAACTGGCATTTGTCCTCTTATCCAGCCCTCAGCCACCTGATGCAGAAGCAATTGCTGCTGCCCTGCAGGAACTGGAGCCTAATCTGCCAATTCAGATTGCGGAGGATGAGACCGACAAAACCGAAGAGGGAGATGTCGTCTTTCTGGATCTCGACCAGGAATTGCGGGCGATGATTGCCCTCATGCCAGTTCCCGTTCCCAATGGCGAGGCTGATGAAGGAGTGGAATTCAGTTTGGCAGCACTCGGTTCCGACTGGAAAGCCGCTCCACACGAAGCTCACTATGTTGTAGGACTGATTGGTTTTGATGAGTTGAATCCGCTCGATCGCATGATGCTGTTCACTTCACTGCTGGCCGCTGTGGTGAAAAGCTCCAATGCGACAGGTGTTTACTGGGGAAATGCTGGAGCCACTCATCCTGCGGAATTCTTTCTGTCAGTGGCCAGCGACAATTCTCCACATTCCAGAGTCCTGCTGTGGAACGGCTTGAGTATTGCTCGGGAAGATGAAACCACTCTCAGCCTGCTGAGCCTGGGGATGCGTCAACTGGATCTGCCTGATCTGCTGATGGTTGTCCCTGAGCATTCTCACGATGATCCGATCGGAATGATGTTTGATCTGTTGTGCTACATCATCGATCGCGGCGAGGCAATTCCTGCCGGGGAAACTGTCGGGAGATCAGAAGATCAGAAACTGACGGTGGAATACGTCCCCTCACCTATCGAAGGGGATCCAGAAGTCTGGCGGGTGGATCTGACCAGCTGAGTTTCGAGGAATCAGAGTGTGAGCTCCCCAGGGAAGATTCCACTCTTCCAGAATAGTCTGCACGCTTCAAGATGCCCGTCAACTCTTTCCGTTACTGCAGATTTCGAGAGCCGTCTGTTTCACGGCCTTGATATCCATTTTCCCGGTCCCCAGCAAAGGGATTTCAGATACTTCATAGAAGGAATCATTTCCCGGGAGCCAGATGTTCGGTAATCCAGAGTTCTGTAATCGCTTCACGCAGGCATCCCGCGACTCACCCAATGGAGTATGCAGAACAACAATCCGCTCCCCTTTTTTCTCATCAGGAACGGCAGTCACCGCAACTCGCAACAGGGCTGCCCCTTCCCCTTCCGGAACGGGAACCAGCTCATCCAGGATGGAATTGAGCGTCTCTTCGATTTTGATGTGGGGGACCATTTCCCCACCAATTTTCGAGAAACGGCTTTGTCTGCCTGTCAGGGTAATGAATCCGTCCTGGTCAATCCGGGCCACATCGCCTGTGTTGTACCAGCCGTCATGAATTACATCTGCCGTCTTCTCCGGCAAGTTGAGATACCCCTGCATCATGTTTGCCCCCCGGGCAAACAACAGACCTTCGGTTTGCAGGGGAAGTTCTTCATACGTCTCCGGATTGACAACCTTGGCATAAACTCCCGGAACACACTGCCCAACCGTTCCCATTCGATTGGAGGACAGTTCAAACCGGGCATCCTTGAAATCAGGCTGATTCACAGCCACCAGCGGCGACATTTCCGTTGAACCATATCCTTCAATCGGACGGACATTGAACTTTTCGTGACAGGCCACCGCCAGGTCTTCGGCGAGTTTCTCCGCTCCAACCACCACCAGCCACATATGCTTCATTTGCTCGGGCTCAATTCGCTTCACGTAAGATCTCAGGAATGTGGGCGTGGCCAGCAGAATGGATCCCTTATATTTTTCCGAAAGCTTCCCGACCGTTCGGAAATCGAGGGGATTGAAGTGATACGCTCCCATCGGGTTCATCGCCTGGACCAGCCACATGGAAATCGTGTAGCCAAACGAATGGAAGAATGGGAGGATCCCGATCAACGCATCCTCTTTGGAGAGCGTAAACATGTAGTCCACCGCTTCCACATTTGACAGCACATTGAGATGTGACAGGACCACACCTTTGGGTTCTCCCGTAGAGCCTGAGGTGTAAATGATGGTCAAAGTGGAATCGCGATCTACCTGATGCAGACCCAGCAGGCGCTCACTCAGGCAGGCGGGAAGCAGGTACGAGAACAACGCTCCACGCAGCCGATCTGAAGAAGTCACCTTTTCCTTGAGGTCTTCCAGGCAGATGATTTCCGCATCAATGTTGACCGGCCGTTTTTCCAGAAACTTGCGACTGGTCAGAACGTGAGTGATTTTGGCATCATGAATACAGTGATTCAACACTGTGTCATCGAGGGTATAATTCAGGTTGACCGAAACTTTTTGACTCAACCCCAGCGCCATATTCGCCAGCACACCTCCTACAGAAGGTGGCAGAAGCACACCGATGGTGTCCGAACTTTTGGGAAACAGATCCCGTTTCAACAGACTTCGGAATGCCAGGGAGCCAGCCAGGAGTTTGCCACCAGTCAGTTCGAGACCGGAAGAGTCGGCAACTTTGGTGCGGAACAGGGATTTCCGACATTGTCGCACAAACTGACGCGGCAGAATCGGACGCTTCAGCATCTGATCCTGCATCGAGTCTGCGGCAATCTCTTCCACCGCTCGATGCAGTGTCCCGACATCCTGAATGTTGTAATGGGGATCTCCGATATAGATATCAATACGACGTCGCCAGCGCCAGGGGCTTTTAAACAAACCGCCGCCGCGGTAACTCAACCGACTTCCCCACATCCCGTGAATGTAAATCGGGAAAACCGGCACGTCGGTTCCCTGAACGATTTTGACCACCCCTTTATTAAAGGTCATCAACCGACCTGTGCGGCCAATGGCTCCTTCTGGGAAGATGCAGACTTTATCTCCATTCTCCACACTGTGCCGGGCATCCTTCAGGGCTTTCATGATCGCCTTGGGACCTTGAGTCGGTGAAAGTGGAATCACTCGATTCAAATCCGAAACCCAGTTCAACCACCACAGCTTTGTGTAGTTGGCATAGACCATGAAGCGGGCTGGATACGGCAGAAACGCGCACAGCAGCGGTCCGTCCATCCAGGAAATATGATTCGGGACCAGCAGCG
>JAGQQT010000265.1 GCA_020426065.1 Planctomycetaceae bacterium
ATCTTGGCCAATTCCTCCCGCATCGACGGCCCAGCCACTGATCGGGTCATCATCAATCGATGCCGCAACCGAAAGAGATGTTTCGTTCTGCTGATGAGTCGCCCGGGCAGCACTAATTTTGATGGCTTGCTCACTGGAGTCACCCTCAAGTGGTTGTGCAACGACTGCAATATTTCCCAACGCAAAGTTGCCATTCCCCGCTCGACCTGGTCCTCGACCTGGCATGGAATCATCGGTAAGCGTTTCGAGTCGGATCGCTCGAAGTTGTGCTAGATGTGTTTTCGCCTGAACGGTAATGACTTCTTTGTTGGGGGCTGGTCCCGTGGCCAGCCATGAACCATCGTTTTGCTGCTCAAACCTGGTCCCGGCTGTCGAGTTCACTTCCGTCACCTCGAGCAGTTCCCAGGTCCCAACAGACTGATTGGGCGACCATGTTTGCAGAAAGTCACGAAATCGGTTTGGTAATTCCCGCTTTTCAAACTCATCACGTTGAGCAGTCAACTGTGCCAGTTGCTTCTCCCAGGCCGCTTTCTTCTCGCGGTTACCTGCGGGGTCCAGGTCCAGATCGATCTCACTGCGAATCGTTTTGGTGAACGTAGAGGCGAGCCTGTAATAATCTTTTGTTGGGATCGGATCGAATTTGTGGTCGTGACAGCGAGCACACCCAACCGAGAGCCCCAGAAAGGCCACTCCGGTAGTTGTCACCATGTCATCAAGTTCGTCATAGCGGGCTGATTCGAATTCGGCTTCAGTCAATTGTGTTGGAAAAACACCTGCTCCCAGAAATCCGGTAGCGGTCATTGCCAGTGGATTATCGGGGGCGAACTCATCACCAGCCAACTGCCAGCGAACAAACTGGTCGTATGGCATATCGGCATTGAGAGCTTTGATCAGAAAATCTCGGTAATGGTATGCGTGCGGTCGGTCGTAGTCCTGTTCGTAACCATGAGACTCGGCAAAACGTGCCACATCCATCCAGTGGCGTGCCCAGCGTTCGCCATAGTGGGGTGACTCCAGCAACTGATCTATAAGTAGCGACCATGCGTTGGGATCTGAGTTCTCAACGAAGGCCTCCACCTGCTCTGGAGTTGGAGGTAATCCCAGCAGGTCGAAGTAGGCGCGTCGAATGAGCACGCGTTTGGATGCTTTGCTATTCGGAGACAGGCCATTCTTCTCAAGTTGAGCAAGCACAAACCTGTCGACCTCGGTCTGACACCAGTCCACCTGTGTAACTTCCGGTGGTGAGATCGTTGCCAGTGGCTGGAATGACCAGAACTCGCGGTCAGATTCCGTTACCTGCATCTCATGTTCAACATTCAGGTCCGAGTTGAACGGCTTGTCGTAAGGAGCACCGAGGTCAATCCATTCGGCAATACGCTGGATTGATTCCTCAGAGAGCTTCGGTTTCTTGAACGGCATGTGCGGTTCTGCCGTGTGTTGGATCAATTCCATCAGGCTGCTGGCGGCTGCTGTCTCATCAACAAAACCACTTTCCAGGAGGGATTCCCGCGTTGTCAGGTCGAAGTCTCCTTTCACGGACTGACCACCGTGACATTCCAGGCAATGATGCGCCAGATCAGCCCGTATGTGCTGTCTGAAAAGTTCCAGACCTTTAGGGTTGGGATCATCAGCCAACGAGATTGAGGCCATACCAATCCAGAGGGTGAATAAGCAAGGGGTTCTGAACATAAGCGGAGGCATTCTTAAGTTGGGACCAGTTCTCATTCCACACCACCAGCCTAACGATGCTGCGACTGATTTTCGAGGACTTTCAACTGTTGTCTGATGGAACATTGTATTATCGTTAGATCAGGTACCTGCCTGCAAATGCACCGGACGATCCGACTAAGTGAGTACAATGTCAATCTTGATCAAGACCTGCATGTCTGTTGTCACTGTCCTCTTGCTGGTCAGTATTTCTCTCGGGGAAGAAATCAGATTCAACCGCGACATTCTTCCAATTCTCTCCAATCATTGCTTTCAATGTCATGGCCCTGATGCGAAGACCCGGGAAGCCGGACTGCGACTGGATGTGAGAGACTCCGCTCTCCAGGAAAGCGAATCGGGAAGCATTGCGATCGTGGCCGGCGATCCCGTTGCCAGTGAATTGATGCTCCGCATCACTTCGGCAGACCCTGACGTTCAAATGCCACCGGTTGATGGCCCGAAGAAGTTGACCGATAAGCAAATTCAGCTCCTCACAGAATGGATCCGCCAGGGAGCCAACTATGAATCACATTGGGCCTTCGTTTCGCCAGTTCGCCCGGAGGTTCCTCAAGTTGTGGATCGTTCCTGGGTCAAGAATGAGATCGACGAGTTTGTCGGAAAGAATATTGTTGAAGCCGGATTGAAGCCAGCACCGGAAGCTACAAAGGAAACCTTGATCAGACGAGTGGCGTTTGATCTGACCGGGCTGCCACCAACGCTCGAAGAGATCGATGCTTTTCTCAGTGATCAGACCCCGCAAGCGTATGAACGGGTTGTGGATTATTATCTGTCCAGGCCTGCCTATGGCGAGCATATGTCGAGACACTGGTTAGATCTGGCCCGTTACGCTGACACGAATGGTTATCAGTATGACACTGAGCGACAACAGTGGGTGTGGCGGGACTGGGTAATCGATGCTTATAACCGCAATCTTCCTTTCGATGAATTCACCGTTCAGCAGTTGGCTGGCGACTTACTCCCCAATGCAACTCCACAGCAGCGTCTCGCGACAGGATTCAATCGTAACCACGGCATCACCATCGAAGGGGGCATCATTGATGAGGAATATCGGACGGAATATGTAATGGACCGCCTGGTCACCACCAGTGCTGTCTGGATGGGGCTTACGATGGGATGTGCCCGCTGCCATGATCACAAATACGATCCGATCTCTCAGAAAGAATTCTACGGACTTTACGCATTTTTCAATCAGGTCCCTGAGCGTGGAATGAATGGCTTCGCACCACAAGAGATCATCCCCTCTCCACTGGTGGATGCTTCGTTGAAAGAATTCAGCAGAGAGCTCGAAGAATTGAAAGCCGAACTCGCCCAGCCTCTTGATGTCGAACAACTCCTGGATGCCTGGGCAAAAGAACTTGCTTCCTCTGGCCAGACCGGTTGGCAAATACTCTCACCTGAGACGATGAAATCCTCGGGAGGATCAACGCTCACAAAACAGGAAGACAATTCGATTCTCGCTGGTGGAGAAAACCCGCAACATGATATTTACGAAATCACGGCGTTTTCCGGCTCCCAGAACATGACCGCAGTTCGACTGGAAGCTCTCACGCACCCCTCGCTTCCAGCCGGTGGACCTGGGCGACACAGTAACTCAAACTTTGTATTAAGTGAGTTCGAACTGACAGCAGTCTCGGTTCAAAATCCAACAGATCCGAAAGTAATCAAGTTCGCAAGAGCGGAAGCAGACTACTCTCAGGCGAACTACGAAGTCGCCAGAACAATCGATGGGACTGTAGCGAACAACAATGGCTGGGCGGTGGATGGACCAACACGCAAGGAACCCGCCACCGCCATGTTCGTAGCTTCCGAGCCGTTTGGGTTCGAGGGGGGAACGGAACTTCGCTTTCGGCTGCGTCACGAAGCCAATTTTGCTACCCATGGCATCGGACGTCCGCGTCTCTCAGTTACCACAGACGATTCACAACAATTAACCCTGCAGGGGATCCCGCACGGGATCAGGAAAATAGCAGGAAAAGAAAAATCAACACGGTCTCCAGAGGAGTTGGAGACACTTACGAAATACTTCCTGGCCCATAATCAAATACGCAAGCCGCTCGAAGACCGCGTCGCAGTTCTCGAAAAGCAGATCTCAGCCGCAATCCCTGCCACCATGATCATGCAGGATCTTCCCCAGCCCCGTGAAACATTTGTGCTCAATCGTGGACAATACAATGAGCCAACAGATCGAGTTGAACCTGGAGTTCCTGGCGTCTTTCCTGAACTGACAACCAATGCTCCCAGAAATCGACTGGACTTTGCCAACTGGCTGACGGATCCCAGGCATCCACTCACGGCACGTGTTGCTGTGAACCGATACTGGCAACGGTTGTTTGGAGTCGGGCTGGTTAAAACCTCAGAAGATTTCGGCGTCCAGGGAGAATTGCCCAGCCATCCTGAACTGCTTGACTGGCTGGCGACCGAGTTTGTGCAGAGTGGCTGGAACATCAAGCATATTCAGCGTTTGATGGTAACCTCGGCCACCTATCGGCAATCATCTCATGTGGGACAAGCTTCGTTTCTGCAGGATCCTGAAAATCGGATCCTGGCACGTGGTCCGCGGATGCGACTGGATGGGGAAGAAGTTCGCGATGCGGCCCTGGCGATCAGTGGACTGTTGCAGCAGCAGCTTGGTGGCCGAAGTGTCTATCCTTATCAGCCTCCTGGACTCTGGATGGAACTCAACAATCGTCCGGGATACTCCAAGGAATACCCTCAGGGTAAGGGGGAAGACCTTTATCGCCGAAGCCTGTATACATTCTGGAAGAGGACGGTACCTTCCCCCATGCTGAAAACCTTCGATGCTCCGGAGCGGGAATTCTGCACTGTGAAACGTTCCCGAACCAATACCCCCCTGCAGGCACTACTTTTGTTGAATGGGCCTCAGTTTGTAGAAGCCGCCCGTCACCTGGCTGAGCGAATGCTGAAGGAAGGCGGTTCGACAACGGAAGAACATATTCAATACGGTTTTCGGCTTGTGACCGCAAGGAGCCCCTCTCAGGCTGAAGTCGACATCCTTAAAGAAGAATTTCAATCAAGCCTGGTACGTTTTGAGCGTGACACGACAAGTGCGGATGCAATCCTGAAAGTAGGCGAGTCTCCTGCCTCTAACGAGTTGAATCAAAACGAACTGGCAGCGATGACTGGCGTGGCCAGATTGCTGCTGAACTTAAATGAAGCCATTACCAAAGGCTAAAACTGGTCATGCGACAGAAGGGTGAGAACAATCATGAATGACCCTGTGTATGAATTGGGGCTTCTGGAAACCCGTCGACAATTACTCGGACGGAGCAGTCGAGGCCTGGGAACAATTGCTCTAGCTTCGTTGCTGGATAAGAGTCTCTTCGCAGATGATTCTGCTGGGAAGTCAACATCCTACGGCGGACTCAGCAGCTTGCCGCACTTTGCCCCGAAAGCGAAGCGTGTGATTTACCTGCTGCAGTCGGGTGCTCCCTCTCAAGTTGACCTGTTCGACTACAAACCCTCGCTTGAAAAACTTCATCTGACCGAACTCCCGGACAGCATTCGGCAGGGACAGCGCTTAACCGGAATGACAGCGGGACAGAAGAATTTTCCCATTGTGAAGTCCCCCTGGAAATTTCAACAGCATGGCGAATCGGGCACCTGGATCAGTGAACTTCTGCCGCACATGTCAAACGTCGTGGACGACATCTGTGTTGTGAAATCGATGCACACCGAGGCAATCAATCATGATCCCGCGATCACTTTCTTTCAATCCGGCCATCAGCAACCAGGTCGTCCCAGTATTGGTGCCTGGTTAAGTTATGGACTGGGGAGTGAAACTCAGAATCTTCCTTCTTTTGTGGTCTTACTGAGCAAGAACACTTTCCATCAGGCACAGCCACTTTACGATCGCCTTTGGGGGAGCGGATTTCTGCCGTCCAAATATCAAGGTGTCAAGTTTCGCAGCCAGGGGGATCCCGTGCTGTATCTGAGTGACCCCACCAATGCGACAGACTCCAGCCGACGCGCCATGCTCGATCGACTGTCCGCTCTGAATCAGATTCGAGCGAAAGAAGTTGGTGACCCTGAAATTCACTCTCGCATCGCTCAATATGAGATGGCGTTTCGGATGCAGACGTCTGTCCCGGAACTTGCAGATCTCTCAGACGAACCCGAGAGCACTTTCA
>JAGQQT010000266.1 GCA_020426065.1 Planctomycetaceae bacterium
GAGCAAGCTACCAGAATTGAAAATTTGCGAAGCTTATGAGATCCGCGGCCAACGGGTGGATGACTTCCCCAGCCAGATCGAAGACCTGGCGGAAGCGAAACCGATTTACCGCACCGTCCCCGGCTGGGAAACCGATATTACTGGCGTTCGCAAAATGAAAGATCTGCCGGAACAGGCCAAGCAGTATGTGGCCACCATTTCCGATCTGGTTGGGGTTCCGGTGCAGATTGTTTCGGTTGGACCGGACCGGGAACAGACAATTCTCGAATAAGAACTGCCTGCTTCCCAGCGCGGAATCATTAAGTTATTGCCGAGTCGGTCTGGCTTCAATTTCTTCCAGCCGCTTCAACAGTTCCTGCACCTTTTCGGGATGGCTGGCCACGAGATTGGTTTTCTCACCTGGATCAGTATCCAGCCGGTACAACTCAAGCAGTCCATCTCCCACTTTGGTGTAGGTTTTGCCGGTATTCTTTTTATTGCGGTAACGGACCAGCTTCCAGTTGCCTACTCGTAAACCGATGGACTGTGTCCCCTGCTCGACCATTTCAGTACGCCCCTGTCCATCTGGAGTCCCCAGTAGAGCATCCAGGACATTCATGCTGTCCGGAAACGCACTCTCTGGAATCGGCTGAGAAACCAGAGTCGAGAGGCTGGTGGGCAGATCAATCGTGTTGACCATCTGGCTCGATTCTCCTGGTTGAATAGTTCCGGGCCAGCAGGTGATGAAAGGCGTCCGCGTGCCTCCTTCATACGCACTATACTTTCCTCCCCGGTAAGGTCCGGAGGGAGTGTGATTTCCCAGTTGAGTAACGGCTCCATCTTCGTAACCGTCATCCAGAACCGGTCCGTTATCGCTGCACAGCACGATCAGGGTGTTCTCTTTGATTCCCAATCGCTCCACGGTGTCGAGCAGTTGTCCTACCGACCAGTCGAACTCGAGGATGGCATCTCCCCGGAAGCCGAGTCCGGACTTTCCCTGAAACCGTTCATGTGGCATTCGGGGGACGTGGATATCATGCGAAGAGAAAAACAGGAAGAAGGGTTCCTTGTGATGGTCTTCGAGCCAGGCGATGGACTGCTCAATCCACTTGTCCGCCAGATCTTCATCCCGCCAGCGGGCAGCGTGTCCACCCGAGTAGAATCCAATCCGGCCAATTCCGTTGTGAATGGTATCGTTGTGACCATGAGTCCAGTTCATCCGCAGGGTCTCACGATGCGTGATACCGGTAGGCTGGCCATCCGGGTTCTTGTTGCCAACCCAGAGTGGATCTTTGGGATCGAGATCGACCACACGATGATCGTGCACATAGACCTGGGGAACCCGGTCGTTGGTTGTGGGCAGAAGAAAGCAGGTATCAAATCCGATTTCGAGCGGGCCGGGATTCAGCTGGCCGTTCCAGTCGGGGCCGTCCCCTTCACCCAAACCGAGATGCCATTTCCCAATGACGGCCGTTGCATAACCTGCCGCCTTGAGATTGGAGGCCAGAGTGGGTGTCCCCGGTTTGATCAGAGCGGTGGCATTGGGTGGAGCAATCCCCGTCCCCGGTTGACGGAATGCATACATGCCGGTCAGAAATGAAAAACGGGTGGGGGTACAGGTGGAGGCACTGCAGTATCCATCCCGAAACAAGAGCCCTTCCTCCGCCAGACGGTCCACATGGGGCGTTTTAATCTCGGTCGCCCCGTAACAACTCACATCTCCATAACCGAGATCATCTGCCATGATCACAATGATATTGGGGCGATTCCCTTCGGCTGCGTGAGCGGTCCCTGAAACAGGGCAAACACAACTCAACATCGCCACCAGGCAAAGCATGGCATTCTTGATGACTGGCCTCCGGAGCTGTTCCCCGCAGAGCGTGAAGATGAACATCGACTGTCGCATGAAATAAGTCCTGTCTGAGGTTTGATGGAATCAATCAAATGGATCAAACTGAATCGAGCGAAGGGAGATCCGCTGGCTGCTGAGGTAGAGAACTGACCTCTGACAAACCATGATCTCCCATCCACACCGCGGCCGCAACTCACATCTGGATTTTCCCCTGAACCGGATTCACGACAGCGAAACAGATTTCCATCCGTTCAGCGCTGTTTTCCGGAACCTTTCAAGGCGCTGCGGGGTTACTTGTTGCAGCAACTTTTCACCAACCTGACAGGATTTTGCTCCATGAACACTCTCTGCCGTTCCCTCTCCGTAACTGCCTGCCTGCTTCTTGTAAATGCGTTCCAGCTGACAGGCACCGCACTGGCACAGCCAGATGCAAATCTGTTTGATCGGGTCGACAGAAACAAGGATGGCAAACTGACCAGAGAGGAACTCCCCGAGCAGATACGCAGATTTTTCGACCAGATGGACCTGGATAAAAACGGCAGCATTTCACGCGAAGAGGATGCCAAAATCCGCCAGCGTCTGCAGCAGCGAAGAAATCAGAATCCAGCTCAGCAACAACCCAGACTGCCCGAAGGGACTGTTGCCCATCGCAATATCCCCTATGTGGAAAATGGCGGACCCCGGCAACAGCTTGATGTTTATGTACCAGCCAAAGCAGAAGGCAAACTACCGCTCGTCGTCTGGATTCATGGTGGCGGCTGGCAGAATGGCAGCAAAGAACGGACTCAGGCCCTGTACCTGCTGGAGCATGGTTACGTAGTTGCCAGCATCAATTATCGACTGACCGATGTCGCAAGTTTTCCCGCCCAGATTCACGACTGCAAGGCTGCCATTCGGTTCCTGAAGCAGCAGGCGGATCAATATCACATCGATGCGTCCCGTGTCGGCGTCTGGGGCAGTTCCGCAGGCGGCCATCTGGTTGCTCTGGTTGGGACCAGTGGAGATGCCGCTGAACTGGAAGGAGAACTGGGACCTCTCGATCAGAACAGTCTGGTCCAGGCCGTCTGCGATTACTACGGCCCGACTGATTTCACACAGATGGATGCTCAGGCAAAGGGGAAAGGTTCTATCCGTCATGACAACCCGAACTCCCCCGAAGCCAAGTTGCTGGGTGGTCCGGTTCAGGAGAAAAAGGATGTGGCCAAAGCGGCTTCACCAATCACTTACGTGACCAAAAACGATCCTCCCTTCCTGATTGTGCACGGAGATGAAGATCCACTCGTTCCAGTCGGACAAAGCGAAATCCTGCAACAGAAACTGGTTGAAGCGGGCGTGGACTCCACCTTGCACGTGGTCAAAGGTGGCAAGCACGGCCCCTTCAATTCTCCCGAACAACACGAAGCTGTCCGGAAGTTTTTTGATCGCGTCCTGAAAGCAGAGCGTGAGTAGGGCAGTTGAATTGCGTTGACGGCGTTCCGCTCATCTGAAATAGTGAATACTCCCCTTCAATTCACGTTTCAGATGAGCGTTGTTTTATTAAAGCGACTGCCTATCTCCTGCAGGCTGTGCTGATCTGCCTCTGGTGGATGGGGCTTTCATTCAGTCCGGACTTCTTTCAGGCCTTTCAGTTTGCCGGCATTCCACCGGTCGCATTCTGGTCATTTTTTGCTCCTGACCTGCTGCTGATTGCAGGACTTTCTCTGGTCCGTGCCTACACTCCGATAGTCACCCTTGAATACGTGATTCTGGGTGCTTTCGGCTACGCCACGTTCTACTGCTGCAACGCGACATTTCTCACCCATTCCGGCCTGCTTTCCTCCGGGCTGATGCTGCTGGGGCTGGCCTTCAACGGATTTCTCTGCTTTCCACAATTCTTCTTCCGCGCCTCACGCTCCTCCAGTTTTACGATGAACGCAGTGAAAACTGGTGTGCAGGTTCTCTGCATCTGGTTTCTGGCTCTGGTCCTGATTCCTTATGTCCTGCTGGATGCCTTTGACCAGCTGGCGTTTCCGGAGCGTGGTCTGAACATGGTTGTGGCTCTCATCCTGTTCGGGTTATTCAGCCTGCTTGGTTTGACCAGTTCTTACTTTATGGTCCGTGATGGAGCGGGCACTCCGCTGCCACTCGACCAGACCAATCACCTGGTGCAGTCCGGCCCCTATCGGTATGTCCGCAACCCGATGGCCATTGCCGGAATCGGCCAGGGACTGGCGATCGCCCTGCTGTTTCATTCCCTGCCAATTGTGATCTACTGTCTGTTAGGGGCAATCATCTGGCATTTCGTCGTCCGTCCGATTGAAGAGCGAGATCTGGCGGCCCGCTATGGAGATCCTTACCAGAACTACCGGAAACAGGTCATGTGCTGGATTCCCACGTTCAGGCGAGTTGAGAATTCACAGGAAAACTGATGTTTCCAGCCAGAGATAATGAGAGCCCCGCCTCATGTTCAACGGGGAAGTTCTGACCAGCAGGTCAAAAAAAGCAAGGGTGCCCAACGGGACTCGAACCCGCGACCTTCGGAATCACAATCCGACGCTCTAACCAGCTGAGCTATGGGCACCATATACAGAAATCTGAGCAGTTTTCTGCTCAAGCGGGCAGTTTATCTGTGTGCCGGAGCAGTTTCAAGTCCCGCCTGAAGCATTCGCCGTTTCTCGGCCAGGACATCAGTTTCAGGCTGTTTCAGGCAGAATCCTTTGCCTGATCGGCCCAGATTCCACCTGGAAGACACCACTCCGCCCCTCTGGTTCGGAAATCGGGGAGGATTCGGTATGATCGCGAAGACTGAATCTTTGAACCGCTCTTGTCATCCCGACTGTATGGACATTTCTCCCCAGCCAACTCCACTTGATCCCGCCACCAGACAGGTTCGGCGTCGCGTGACAATCAATCAGGCCCTGTTTACGGCAGGTTACACGCTCACGAGTGGTGGATTTCTGTATTATTTCGTGAGTGATACCAAAGCCTCTCCGCTACTGATCACAATTCTGCTGGCCCTGCCGGAACTGATTGGCGTGCTGGCCATTGCCTCCCCCTGGGCACTCAAGCTGACACGGAATCGTAAGTGTCTGTTTGTGATCAGCTCTCTCCTTGCTCGATTCGCCACCTGTCTGGTTCCGATTCTGCTGGTAATTCCTCATCGTTATGCCTTATACACGATTACCTCCGCACTCGCGCTTCAGGGAATTCTGCAGGCGATTGCTTTTACCGCCTACCTGTCCTGGATGAGTGATCTGGCTCCGGAAACGGCCTGGGGAAGAGTGTTTGGTCGTCGGGATCTGGTGAAAGCGGGCGTGATGATTTGCGTGCCATTGCTGGCCGCACTTCTCAAGCGGAACCTGGCGGCCAGCGAGATTCAGACTCGTTTGACGATTATCATTTTTCTGAGCGGGAATTTTCTGCAACTACTCTCCCTGCTCCCACTGCTGAAACTCCCGGCCGTGGAACCTGCTGAAGACCGATCAGAGTCAGTCAATCAATCTCATGGGCCAGCTGCTGCCCGTGGCATGAATCGCGAATTTCTCATTCTGCTCGGATTCTCTTTCACACTGGCCATAGTGCAGGGAATCACGCAGACTCCGTTCTTCCTGCATACCTACAAAACCTTGAAACTGGACCTGCTGACCTACTACAGCCTGACGGGCTCGATGTACCTGGTGCAGATGCTGACTGCACATCTGGCTGGAAACTGGGGAGATCGAATCGGATATCGCAATCAGCTCATGCTTGGGACCTGGATCACGAGCGGGGCGCTGGTGTTCTGGATTCTCTCCCTCTCTCATGGCTGGAACTGGCTGATTCCGGCTTACCTGTTGTGGGGCGCTTTTGGAATGGTCAACCTGGCCCTGCAGAATCTGACTCTGGAAATCATTCCTCGGACCGGCAACACCTGGCACATTGCGCTCTGCCGTCAGGGATCGGGATTTCTGGCTGGTCTGCTGGGAATTCTGGGCGGAGTGTGGCTGGAAAAGCAGTTGGGGACAAATCCGTTCACCAGTCAAACCGCATTGGACCTGACTCCCTTCTACTGGCTGTTTACG
>JAGQQT010000267.1 GCA_020426065.1 Planctomycetaceae bacterium
GTAGTCATCTTTCATGAGGGATTCGGCGGGAATGAAGTTGCCACTCGTTGTCCTGGCCAGTGAAGGCTCAAAGTATTGAGAACCACTTTCCGGACCGACGGCATTCCACTGTCTGGGATCCTGCATCTGGAAGAGAACGATTCCGGCGATACCAACGCTCGCCACGCCAGCGAAGCGCAGACCAATCGCCCACTTAATCCGTGGCCCAGCAATTCGATGCAGCCAGTAAAGCCACACCAGCGCGAGCGGTGTAATGACATGTAACCAGTAGACCGTACTCCGGGCTAGCGGGTTCTTGAGATCAAATCCAGTCACCCGAACAAGCAGTACACCGGTAATCAGCAACACAAGGCTCACTGTAAACAGGGCATATCCTATACGCACAGCCCGCCGATTCCGTCGATTTCTGGTGTTCCACATGTGAACGAAACCAAAAATCACAACCGGCAGAATCAACACCGCTCCCAGAACCAAGTGAATCAGGAACATGTACTGGTAGTAGTAATCCTGATAGGTTTCTTCGCGCAGCCATTCCAGAAACGTGACCAGCGCCAGGTAACACGAGTTGGCGAACATCAGTGCAAAAAGTACAAAAATGAAATACAGCAGTTTGCGAAGATTTGGCCCAACAGCGCGCACGTATTTTTTCGGTGGCGCCACCGGAGGAGTGGAGCCGGAATCGGGAGTGGACATGGAATAAAATCCTAGCGGGAAACACCAGATAAAGTGCATGCCAAAGTCAGAATTGATCCGGCAAGCAAAACACTCTCCCATGAATACCCACGTGTAGACAACAACAACTGAGTGATGCCATGTGCCTGCGTACGGACTCTGTCCGCACTGGTGGGATTGGGAGCCTCCAGGATTGCTAGGCTTGAGGTGGGCGTTCGATACGTGACGGGAAGCCATCAATCAATACGGCTTCGCAGGGAGTTTGGACTCGATGAGGTTCCACAGCAGTTGGCTTGAAAATCGAAATCAAGCAGGCCAGTTCTCTGTGATCACGCTGAACCTTGTCGGGAGTGGCAGGGGTTGGGGCCTGAGGAGCCTTCTCACAATGCTGACAGGGAGTCTGCGGTGGCGCGGGTCGCTCACTTTTTTCAGCCGCGGGAGCCTGAATTTGTTCATGATCTTCATGGGATGCCAACCAGTCCCCACAACTTGCCATCGCTGACTGCGGCATTAACATACCGGTCGCTATGCAAATCATGGATAACAGGAGAAGACGGGACATCGCAGAACTGGGCTAAAGAAAAGATACGAAGTGATCTTATGAGTGGTTCTGGATCATGTCAACAAAAACATTTGATGGGTTGAGAAATGTTTTCCTCTGGCCCTGTTTACTGAACAGTGCTGTGCCACATCCTGACCGGTTTCTGTTTCAGGCAAGTTTGAGCAACTCGCGTGCTTCCTGATATCCCGGTGCCGGATGCCCATATTCACTGGCCGTGACTCGGGCCAGAGCGATGATTTGCCGCCAGCGAAATGCTGGTCGAGTTGTCGAGTATTCTTCCAGGGCAGTCTGATAGAACTTTTCTGCGTGCAGGGCACCATCTTCGCTTACAGCGTACTTCAGCAAAATGTCCAGTAAAGGTCGAACCGGGCCATTCAGATCGCCATAGCGATGCACGAAAGCACAGGCTCGGGCCTGTTCATTGGCCTTGATGCTTTCTTCGAGTTCCTGACGAAGAGTTTCTGCATTCTCAGTCTGCAACTCTTCGAGTTGCTCACGATAGCGGTAAGGATCAGACGATGCCCAGCGAAGTTGCCCCGCAGTATGAAAAGCTCCCACGATGAGACTGGAAATCCGGTTGCGGGAATTGCCAGCGATGGAAATGTGACGCCAGGCGTTGGCGGCATCGGAGGCATGGACTCCTACTGAATCCCCATGCACACAACCGGGGGGCTTTTCTTGCGAACTGTATTGTTCGAGTCGGCCTGGATCGTGCAGCACCAGTTGATTGGCGGCAACTGAGATGGCCTCTCCGATCTGTTCCAGCGCATATCCATCAGCTATGGAAATCGCGACTGCTTCCGCAGCCTGCTCACGAGTGCCGGAGAAGATCGTGTTCGACAACTCCGTAAGCCAGGCATCATCTCCCTGGCGTGTTCCCTCTGGTTTGTCCATCAAATGATACTCGGACATCAATTGGGGGAGCAATTCGCGGATCGGGGAGGGGGAGTAGTTCTTTTCATGCATGCGCTGTTCGACATCCACACAATAACGCACAGACTGGCGAAGCAGTGTGTGAGCGAAGTCCTGACCGGCAACATCCAGCATCGCGAATGACCTCCAGGAGAGCACGACCCGATGTACGTCGACCTCATCCTGCACGGCATATTGGAGATGGTTAAAAGCTTCTCCGGCTGGTCCTTGACAGATTTCCGCAAACTGTGATTCGGCACCTGCCCAGTCAACGGCGCGAACAGCAGCACGCAGGCTTTCGCCCCCAAATCGCCCTTCCATACCTGAGGGAGGTACGACGGGCAGCCCGTCTGTATGGTTGCGTTGTTGATTCTGAATCTGGCGACTGTTGCGATGCAGCACTTTCAGCACCGGCAGGGCCTGCTGCGCGTGAGGCAACTGACTGGCCATACGCAGAGCTGGCAAAAGCGCCATGAAGGTGTGATATCCAATGTAATCCTGCCCTGCGAAGGCACGCACGTTGGCGAAAGCACCCGCAGTGACCAGCGTTTTCAGAGGGGTTCCCTTCTGAAGCTCAGCAACAAGCCTTGGCAGCAATTCTTCCGGAGAAGACTCCTGCATCAGAGAGACCAGGGGCTCCAGGGAGCCGAAGGTGACACGAGAATCCGGTTCCTCAGCGAATGTCTTTGTCAGGCCCAGATCCAATGCAGCAGGTAAACCAACACTGCCGATCAACATGCCACGCCCAACATCTGCCAGAAACTGGCGGCGATTACGAGTCTTCATGCTCTGCTCCTGAGAAGATTGGCAGACCGGATCCTGTCAGAAATCACCCGACGCAAGGTCATACCCTAGGGCATTCTACTTCTTATTGAGCATACAGAACAGGATGAGGAGTATCCAGAGCATTTCAATCTGAGAGTGACTGTTGCATGGCAAATGCCGTCGTCTGAAGATCTTCCATTCAGGCATTGATCTGCTCGGCTCAGCGCCTCAAAGCATCAATCATGAGCTGGCCGAATTACTGTTGCTGATGGCTGTTGCTCTTCACCTCCAATTGTCAAAAGATACATGAATGATGTTTTCAGAACTGATCCGAAAACTCCTGTTGGCTTTCCAGCAGTCGCTTATTTCCCTGGGGACTCGATTCTCAAGACTTGTGAGCCGACAGGAGTTTTCTTGAATCAGTTCTGGTTCCGTTCGCATCTTTAGTGAACGAATTCTGTCATGTCGACAGGTTCTGGGGCGATCTCTTTGGGCTCGAACCAGCGGTAAATGGTTGGAAGTACCAGCAGGGTCAAAGCGGTTGAGGTGACCAGGCCTCCGATGACGACCGTTGCCAGGGGACGCTGGACTTCTGCTCCGGAACTGCTGGATAAGGCCATTGGAACGAATCCCAACGCACCGCAAGTTGCGGTCATCAACACGGGACGGAGTCGATCCATGGCACCATTCATGACGGCGTTGCGTTGACTGTCTCCGGCGTGCCGTAAATGACGTACATGTTCAATCAGCACAACACCATTCATGACCGCAATTCCGAACAGTGCAATAAAACCTACGCCCGCTGAAATTGAGAACGGCATGTCCCTGATCCAGAGCAGAATGATTCCACCCGTAGCGGCGATAGGAACATTGAGGTAGATCAACAAAGCAAGATTGACGGAATTGAACGTCAGATAGAGCAGCGCGAAGATCAGCATCAGCGCGACAGGGACAGCGATGGCCAGTCTATGTGTTGCCTGCTGCAAATTTTCAAATTGACCTCCCCAGCGCAAGGTATATCCAGCAGGGAGCTGAACTTTTTCTTCTACGACTCTTTGTGCTTCAGCGACAAAACCGGCGAGGTCTCTGCCACGCACATTACATTGGATCAGCAGACGGCGCCGAATCGCATCACGACTGATTTCAACTGGTCCTTCCTCAATCGTTATCGAAGCCAGCTGCGAAATCGGAATCATCTGTCCGTCTGCATTTTCAACCCGGAGATCGGAAAGTTGGTCCGCGTCCTCTCGCCAGTGGGGGCTGAGGCGAACTTGCAGTGGGAAACGTCGCTGACCTTCAAAGACCTGCCCCAGAGGGTGTCCACCAACGGTTGCCACGGTATCCAGGACATCTCTGCTGTTGACTCCATAGCGGGCAAGTTTGTCTCGGTCGACAATGATGCGCAGATACGGGAGTCCTGCGATTTGTTGTGCTGCGACATCCGCGGAACCTTCAACACTGTTCAGTGCGATAACAATTTCGTCACCTACTCGTTTCAGCTCGTCAAGGTCATCGCCATAAAGGCTCAAGCCAATGTCGGAGCGAACCCCGGCCACCAGTTCCTGAACACGCAATTCAATTGGTTGCGTAAAGCTGAAGGAGTTGCCGGGGACCTGGTCGACCAGTGCCGCCTGCATCTCCTCTATCAGCTGGGTTTTTGAATGATGATGAGGCCATTCGTGGACAGGTTTCATGCGGACAAAAATGTCGGTCTGGTAAACCCCCATTGGATCGTTGGCAATTTCCGGGCGTCCGGTTTTTGAGACAACCGTTTCCACTTCATCAAATGACAACAGGCAGCGTTCCATCTGTTTTGTCATTTCGATGGATGTTTCCAGGGAGACGCTCGGCAAGCGAGTTGCCTGAATGGCTATGTCTCCCTCGTCGAGTTTGGGAACGAATTCCACACCAAACCGGGAGGCAATGGCGATACTGACGACAAAGAGCAAAACGGATCCAAGCAGCATCAGGCCCGGGATTCGCATCGTAACTGACAGCAGAGGCTGGTACACGGTTTTGATCCAGCGAACCAGAAATGTTTCCCGCTCTTTGATCTGTCTGGCCAGAAACAGTGAAGCCATCACGGGCATGACTGTTACAGACATGATCAGAGCAGAGGAGAGGGCTGTCATGAAGACGAAGGCCATCGGTCGGAACATCTTTCCTTCCATGCCCTGCAGACTGAGAATGGGAATGAATACGATGATCACGATGATCCCAGCAAAAAGAATGGGCTTTCCCACTTCTTTGGCGGACTCGCGGTAAACCCCCAGTGGGACATGATCTCCGTTATGCTCACGCTGATAATGCGTGGCACGACGGACGCAGTTTTCAATCATGACCACCGCCCCATCGACAATGACTCCGAAGTCTACCGCTCCCAGGCTCATCAGGTTGGCAGAAACTCCTGCGTATCGCATGGCAATCAGTGCGCTCATGGCAGACAGTGGGATAGCGGCTGCAACGATCAATCCTGCCCGGACATCTCCCAGCAGAAGGAATAACATTACGATGACCAGAAACACGCCCACTCCGATATTCTCGGCAACGGTATGAATGGTCTTCTCAATCAATTCTGTCCGGTCATAGAAGGTGTCGATTTCGATCCCTTCCGGCAGAGTCTTCTGAATCTCGGCGATGCGATGTTTGACGTCTTCCACAACCTGGCGTGAATTGCCCCCCATGATCATCATCACCATGCCGACAACTGCTTCGCGATTTCCATCTCGCGTGACCGCTCCCTGACGGAGCATGGGCGCGAATTGGACTTCTGCCACATCGCTGACCCGGATCGGAACACCATCCCGGCTGGCAAGGACAATTGATTTCAGATCATCAAGAGAGCTCACGAGGCCTTCACCGCGAATCAGCCGCTGTTCGGCTCCATGGGTGATATATCCCCCACCAGCATTGCCGTTATTGTCTTCAAGTGCCTGAAAGACATCCGTGAGG
>JAGQQT010000268.1 GCA_020426065.1 Planctomycetaceae bacterium
GTTGTCGGGAAACAGGGAAGAAAGCATCCAACCCAGCAGGATCATCACGCTGGGGCCAATGACAATCACCAGCAGATTATGGAACGGGCTGGAGAACCGGGCTAAACTTTGTGGCCAGTAACTGCTGGTTGAAGCCACCATCCAGGCAATCACAATCATGCTGAAAAACAGTACCAGCTGAGCTCCACGGCTGTTGATCCGGGGAACAGTTACCCCCAGCAGAAACAGTCCAATAATCCCTGCTCCCAGCACACTGGAAAGCAACCACCAGATATCCAGAATGCTTTCGGAGAGTTGGACGAGCATCAGCGCCATCAGTGTCCCCAGCAGTCCCCAGATGATGGTCGCGGCCCGCAGAATCCAGACCTGCTGAATATCGCTTGCCTGTGGATTCCACAGTCGGCGATAAAAATCATACATGACCAGCGTTGCCGATGAATTCAGCGAAGTCGAGACCGTGCTCATCGCAGCTGCAAAGACAGCGGCGATCAATAATCCCCTGGCTCCCATTGGAAGACGGGAGGCAATGAAGTGTGGGAAGACCCGATCCCCCAGATCGCTCTCCTTCAGTTCGCTCCGCTTATCGGCGAGTTGCTGTGCATAAGCAGGATCCTCTGTCGAAATGCCAGCCTGCATCAGTTTCTGCTCAGCGACAATAGTACGAACTTCCTCGAGATCAGACGGATGACTCTGATAAAAGGCATACAGCGAGGAGCCAATGAAAAGGAACAGGGCGCTCACGGGAACATAAAGCAACGCTCCCAGCCAGACACTCCTGGCTGCTTCGCGATCACTGCTGGAGGCGATGTAACGCTGAATGTAGCTTTGATCGATACCAAAGTTTCGCAGGTTGTCGAAGAATCCAAACAGCAGCACAACCCAGATGGTGGGAGTGGAGATCTTCAGAAGTGAGGGATCTCCCAGGGAAAGCTTTCCACTCTCACTGGCAACATGAAAGACTTCTGCCGGGCCTCCGGGCATCCCCATCAGCAGAATTCCCAATGCGAGAAATGCACCCGCCAGCAGTACAACAGCCTGAATGGCATCGGCCCAGATGACCGCCAGAATCCCTCCCACAAAGGAGTAGAGTGTCACGATCAGCCCGGTTGCCAGAATGATCATTCGGATATCCCAGCCAAACAGAACTGCCATCGGCAGGGCCATCAGGTACATCACCACGCCAATCCGGGCAATCTGATAGAGCAGATAGAAACCGCTGGCAAAAATTCGAGCCCATAATCCGAAGCGGTGCTCCAGCAGGGAATAGGCGGAGACCTCTCCCGATCGTCGATAAATGGGTACGAAGTAAACAACAGAAATCAGAGCGGCGAATGGCAAGGCCAGAGAGAACATGAAGGCATTCCAGTTGTCCACAAACGCTTTGCCGGGCAGCGCGAGATAACTGATGCTGCTCAGAAACGTGGCAAAAATGGACAGACCGCACAGCCAGCCGGGAAGTGAGCGACCTCCTGAAGTAAACTGATCCGATGAATTATTGCGTTGCCAGAAGTAGAAACCGATCAGCAGGATGCCGACGAAATATCCGATCAGCACCAGCCAGTCCACTCCGGTAAACAACACAACCGCCATCATAACAAATCGAGCCCTCTCAGAATTTCGGCAACATGCTCTCGCTGTGGCTCCAGGAAACGATGAAACGGATCCGCTGGCAGATCACTGCAGATACCCAGCAGCGAGAGGGCTGACTTCGTGGCTTTGATATGCCGGGAAGCATATTTGCCGATATCATAGATGCGTTGAAACTCTACAATTTTGGCGTGCAGAGCTGCCACATCGCCCGGGGTTCCCTCGCGGAGAGCTCGATAACATCCAACAAACAGCTGCGGAGCAACGTTGGCTCCCCCGCTCACGCTACCATCTCCGCCAAGTTCGATCGCTTCCGGCAACATTGCTTCCGGACCGATCAGGACAGACCAGTCTGGCCGTTCTGTTTTGAGCTGACACAGGTCTGCAAAGTATTTTAAATCCCCGCTGCTGTCTTTCACCCCCACAATGGATTTGATGTAAGTCAGTCGCTTGAGGGTTTCGATTTCAAACCAGACTTTGGTCATTCCCGGCATGTTGTACAACATGAGCGGCAGGGGAATGAGAGGAGCGATGCTTTCGGTATAAGCTGTGAGTTCAGTCTGTCCAGCAGGAAAATAATACGGAGTTGTCAGGACGGCGGCATCTGCTCCACAGGTTGCGGCGTACTCAGCAAGTGATACTGATTCCACAAAAGCGGTGTCTGTCACTCCAACCAGAACCGGAACTCGACCAGCTACGTAACCGACTGTTTCCGCAATCATTTCCCGACGCAGACGATAACTCAGGCTGGGAGCCTCACCAGTTGTCCCCAGAATGAAAACCCCCGAAACTCCACCATTGATGACATGATCGAGAAGCTTGTGCAGCCCTTTCCGATCGAGCACATCCCGCTCCAGAAGCGGCGTGACCAGTGGCGGGATTATACCCTGATAGCGATGATGAGGATTCACGGGCGTGGCACTTGAATTGAGTAAAGAAATCTGAGTGTTCGGAAGTAGTAAAAGGAATCCCCTGCTCTGGTTGATTCCCAACTCCAACTTTCAGACAATGCTCGACATGGCGGTCAGCCCAGCGTAGTCTATAGACTTTGAGGTTTCAAGCATGAGCACGGAAACGCACGCCAGTCGAGCCTATCAGCATTTGAGGAACAAACTGATTGCTGGTCAGTTTGCGCCAGGTGAGCGACTGCTGTACGGCCCCATTGGCAAAGAGATTGGCGTCAGTGCCACACCGGTGCGCGAAGCAGCAGGACAACTGGCCAACGAAGGTCTGGTCGAACTTGTTCCCCAACTGGGTGCCGTCGTCAGACGGATTGATCGAGACGAACTGATTGAGATCTATGAAGTCCGACTGGCGATCGAACCATACGCCGCACGACTGGCAGCTCAGCGGGCCAGTGAAAAGCACCTGCATCGGCTGGCTGCGGAAATGAACCGGATGAAGCAGCTTGCCGAAAAGCAGAGCACACTGGAAACATCCGTAGCAGGCAAGCAGATTGCCAAGCAGTTCGACAAAGCGGATTACTCGTTTCACATGACCATCATCGCCGCCACTCATAACCGGGCGATGATTCGCACGGCCGGTCAATCCCATGTGTTGACTCGCGTGTTCGGAATCCGCAGACATCAATACGATGCCCATTCGATGCTGGAAACCTGCCGGGAACATGCTGCGATTCTCGATGCCATCCAGGCAAGTTCCCCGGATTCGGCAGCCGCCGCGGCAGCTGCTCATATTCAGCACGGGCTGGAAATCTCACTCAAGGCACTCGACTCTCCTGCCGGCCGAAAATCCGCCCGATAGTGCGTCCCCAGTTTTCCCTCGGAGAATCGATTGAGAGGGTTTGTTTTCTTTTGGCAACATTGCTGATGGGTTCTGCGTGACTGCTGATCGAAAAATCTCCGAGTTCTGCTCTGCCGAAGGAATTCAGCTTGCAAGTCCTGTTAGAAGATTTTCACAATCAGACAGGGAAACATTCCATCCAGACAGACAGTGATATTCGTGATGTTCAACTTCTTTTCACAATCCCGCAGCAGTTCTGGCGCTTCATCATTAAGAAGACGGGCCAATATGACCTGGGCCCGTTCGAGCATGAGTCGTTCGATGTCACGAACGACCATGTTCCTGAAAAAGCGGCTCTGGATCTGGCCGATTATTGCGGTCGTGGTTCTGTTGGCGGTTGGATTTCTGGTGCAGCGTTCGATCGCCACCACGATGCGGGATAATCTGAAGGCGGATCTGGAAACGCTCCTTTCCGTTGAGAAAGAGATGCTCCTCAACTGGTATGGGGTCCAGGAATCCAATGCACTCTCACTGGGAACAGATGAAGAAGTCCGTGATGCGATTCTGGCCCTGGTGGAGGCCCAGCAACCCAATCAGACAGTTGAACAGACCACCCTGCTGGAGTTACAGGGCAAAATTGAGAAAGCACTGGGACCAGGTCTGGCAGCTCATGATTTTTATGGTTATGTCATTGCCAATCGCAAAGATCAGATTATTGCCTCCTCGTATCCCGAGTTGATTGGCAAACAGGATCTGGCAGATTACGAACAAATGCTGAATCGAGTCCTGGATGGCGATACGCTCGTCACGCCGCCGTTTGCCAGTGTGGCGGCAATCAAGGATCAGGATGGTCAGCAGAGAACCGGTGTCCCCACAATGTATGTGGTCACGCCGATTCGCGATCAGTCTTTTCAAATCATTGCAGCGTTAGCGTTACAAATCCGTCCTGACCGGGAATTTACCCGGATCCTGCAACTGGGACGCTCCGGTGAATCAGGTGAGACCTATGCCTTCAATCGCGAAGCCGTTATGGTATCGAACAGCCGGTTTGACGAAGACCTGATCCTGCTGGGATTACTTCCCGATCGGGAGAACAGCCGCTCAATTCTCAACATCCTGATCCACGATCCGGGTGGAAACATGACTGAGGGTTTCCGGCCGATGATTCGTCGAAATGAATTGCCGATGACGAAGATGGTAGCCTCCGCCACCCAGGGGGAAACGTCCTGTTCAGTGGACGGTTATAATGACTATCGCGGTGTTCCCGTGGTAGGAGCCTGGACCTGGCTGGACAAATATGGTGTGGGAGTGGCAACTGAAGTTGATGTCGCTGAAGCCTTTCGTCCACTTCATATCCTGCAGCGTGTGTTTGGAGCCGTGTTCTCACTGCTGATCCTCAGCTCCGTTGCGATCTTCATCTTTACCCTGATTGTCTCCCGACTTCAGCGAGCTGCGAGAAAAGCAACGATTGAGGCCAAGCAACTGGGGCAATATCAGCTCAAAACGAAACTGGGTGCGGGCGCAATGGGAACGGTTTACCGGGGTGAGCACGCCATGCTGCAACGGCCAACCGCCATCAAACTGCTGAATGTTGACAAGGTGACCGAAGAAACGATCAAGCGGTTTGAACGGGAAGTACAAATCACCTGCCAGCTGAATAATCCACATACGATTGCGATCTACGATTACGGCCGCACACCGGACAACATCTTCTATTATGCAATGGAATACCTGGATGGCATGGACTTGCAGGATCTGGTCACGAATTATGGTCCGATTGATGAAGCGCGAGCCATTTTCATTCTGCTGCAGATTTGCGAATCGCTGCACGAAGCCCATTCACTCGGGCTGGTTCATCGGGACGTCAAGCCAGCCAATATCATGATCAACAATCGGGGCGGCGTGCCAGATCTGGTCAAAGTGCTGGATTTCGGACTGGTGAAGGCACTGGATGAAAAAAAGGAAGCCGCTCTCACAACGAACAATTCCCTGACTGGAACTCCGCTCTATATTTCACCGGAGGGTATCCAGAACCCTAACCTGGTCGATGCCCGCAGCGATCTGTATGCGGTTGGGGCCATCGGATATTTTCTGGTCACAGGGCAACCTGTTTTTGAGGCCAGCACACTCATGGAGTTGTGCCAGCATCACATCGCCAAAGATCCTCCTCCGCTGAAGGACCGTACTACGCAGCAGCTTTCGGAAGAGTTTGAACTGGCGCTGCGGACCTGTCTGGCGAAAGAGCGGAATAAACGGCCGCAAACCGCTCGCGACCTGATTGACCTGTTGATGGCTTCTCCCAGTAACCAGTCCTGGACATTTAAGTCCGCCGAGCGGTGGTGGAATCAGCTGGAATCCGGGCAGCTGAAACAAGCCTCAGCGGAAGCGGAGACAAAGAACTCCGCTCACGAACGGACGATCATCGAGTAAGTCTCTCAACAAGGTTCAGGTATCGCAGTAGAGCACGACCACTGATCTGGCCCGAACCAGGTATTCCGGGGTAATCACCAGCTGACTGCCATGTACATCGGCA
>JAGQQT010000269.1 GCA_020426065.1 Planctomycetaceae bacterium
GAGCCATCTCTCCCTCGCTCTCCAGGTCACTTCGAAGAATTCGCCGAAGCCTGTGCGGGTGGTCCGGCAGCGATGTCAAACTTTAATTACGCTTCCCGTCTGACTGAAACCATCCTGCTGGGCAATGTCGCCATGCGAGCTGGAACTCTGATCGAATGGGACGCCAAAGCCGGCAAAATTACCAATGCTCCTGAGGCAAATCAGTTCCTGTCACGAGAATATCGTGAAGGCTGGACTCTGTAATATTCCGGTGGTTTGAATTACTGAGCCGGTCATTCCTGGTGGATGGCCGGCTCATTTCCTTGACGGAAGCAATCCTTTTTTGGAGGCCGAGATGCAACAACCCGGAAATCGTTCCGTTCGTCCCTCAGCTGCTGATTCCTCTGGTCTGATGCTGGGGGTTACTCCGTCAGAAGGTTCCGGCGGAGAAGTCACCGCTCGAAGAGCAGGGCAGCTCTCGGACACCATGTTGTCTGTTTCTCCATCCAAAGTGGGGGTCAAGCTGGCTCTGCGGAACATGGCCAAGTCAATCAATCTGGCTTTGCTGACAGATTTCCTGGAAACCGAACTGGATCAGGTTTACAAGGGGGCGCGAGTTCGGAACGGAACCGTTCAGGTGTTGCATCAGGATTATATCGGGTTGGGAGATGGTTTTTTTGCCCAGATTGGTCGCCTCAACAAATCCATTCAGCTCACTCTCAAGGGGCCAGATGCGGCGTCGCCAGAAGGAAAAAAACTGCTGGCCGAGGGAGGTGGAGGGATGATTGGCGGCCTGTTCAATCTGCTGGGAAGAAAAATGAACCTGCTTCAGGAATATGAAGACAAGGTACCTGTATACCTGGGGCAGACTCTCGACCGGCTGGAAGGAAAACGGATGATCTGTGACTGGAACAGCGATGAGTGGAAGATTGAAACTACTCCGATTGGTCTGGATGTTGTGATCACCCCGGTCTTGGAGGAAGAATCTGGCAAGGAAGGCGGGATATCAGCTCAGAGGCGAAAACCTGGCCAAAAGGGGTGACCTTGTGTTTGGTTTGTCTGCCAGAAGTGCTGATGGATGAAAGTTCTCAAAGCTGTGCAGGTTTCCCGATTTTCTGCGGCAATTTGTCACGCGAACATCTTTCGTTCGGCGATTCCATTCCTGCCGAAACTCACTATCATCTGGTCATTCCAGTTCCGGGGGGATTTCTCCGCATAATTGCGTCCCCTTGCAGACTCAGGATGGTCTGTCGTTTCAGGGATGGAATGAATCAGTGATCAGTACAGATCAGCGGTTTCAACCTGGTAGATAAATGAGTCGATTTCATTTTCCGGCATGGATTAACCCACTCCTTCCTGCTGTAGGCGGGTTTATGGGGATCGGAGTTTTGTATTATACGGGGCTGTTTGCTTACGCAGTGCATCCGTTAACTTCCGATGTTGGCTATCGGCCTGAGCAGCCCGTGCCGTTCAGTCATGCTCTGCATGCTGGTCAGCTGAATATGGACTGCCGTTATTGCCATAACACCGTGGAGCGGGCGGCTGCGGCAGCCATTCCTCCAGTGGCAACCTGTCTGAACTGTCACCAGGGAGTGGATCAGAATGGTCAGTCTCCGACGGTGGCGATTCATGTGGCCAGCAACAAGCTGCTGCCAATTCGGGAGTCTGCTGCAACGGGAGAGCCGGTTCAGTGGCGTAAAGTCCACGATCTGCCTGACTATGCTTATTTCAATCACTCTGCACACGTGACGCGAGGCGTAAGCTGTGTTTCCTGTCACGGGCGTGTTGATCGTATGGAAGTTGTTGAGCAGAAGGCTACCTTGTCGATGGGCTTCTGTTTGACCTGCCACCGCAATCCTGAGCCCAATCTGCGGCCCGTCAGTGAGGTGACTAATCTCGACTGGAAGCCGGCAGAAGGAGAAGAAGGGATTGGGGCACAGATTTCCGCGAGTTTGAATATTCATCCCAAGGAAAACTGTTCCACCTGTCATCGATAGGCCATCTTTTTGGCTGTCTGGGTGTTGGCGTTTTCTGGTGGTGGTCTGGATTGGGTAAGTGTTGGGGCCTCTGGTGCTGTCGGATGGGCAGGTGAGGTTCTGCTGAAGAGTGTGGTTCTCAGCTGGTGAGAATGGCACGGCAATTCATAAAGATTTCTTGAGACGTTGAATCTTATGGCGAAGCATTGGCGAAGTCTGGAAGAGTATTATGATCAGCCCTCTTTTCGCGAAAAGATGGAGCGGGAGTTTCCTGTCGCCGCTTCGATGTTTCCGGAAGGGGTGTCCCGTCGCCGCTGGCTGCAGTTGATGGGGGCTTCCCTCACGCTGGCTGGTGTGGCCGGTTGCCGCTGGGAAGATCAGAAAATCGCCACCTATGTCAAGCGTCCTGCCAATCGGACTCCGGGGGTTCCAGTTAAGTATGCCAGTATGCTGGAGCGATCCGGCGTAGCCTGTGGCGTACTCGTGACCTCGTATGACGGGCGACCAATCAAAGTGGACGTCAATCGCGAGCATCCCCAGGGTTTTCGCGGGACAGATCTGTTTGCCCAGGCCAGTGTGCTGGGCTTGTATGATCCAGACCGCATTGCTCGTGATCCAAAAACGGGTGGATTTGACAACCTGTATGACTCACGACAGGAAAATGTCGTTCGTCAGAAGACGGGAGAAGGTCGTGCGGCTCGATCCTGGGCCGATTTCACTCAGTTTCTGGGTAGTTGGCGTACGGAGGCTGAGGCAAGTCAGGGGGCAGGAGTTTGCGTTCTGGCTGGTGCCAGTTCTTCTCCAACCCGTTACCGCCTGCAGCAGGAGTTTTCTCAGAAGTTTCCTGCCGCCAAGTGGGTTGAGTATGAGCCTGTGTCCCGCGATCGGGAGCAGCAGGGTATCGGGCAGGCTTTAGGTCAGCCCGCACGATTGCGATACAACGTTGCGGCTGCTGATGTGATTGTCGGTCTGGATTCAGATCTGCTGGATTTTCATCCCGATGCGTTGCGTCACATCGGTGAATGGTCATCTCGCAGAATTCCCGAGCAGGGTGAGATGAACCGGACCTATGTTGTGGAGAGTTGCTACTCTTCACTGGGGCAAAATGCCGATCATCGATTCCCGCTGGCCAGCTCGCAGGTTGCCGTTTTTCTGGCAGATTTGCGGGATGCGGTTCAGGCTCATCTGGGTGGAGCGGCGGATGCGCATGCTCCTGAAGATTCCCGTGGGGCATTTCTGCATGCTGTTGTTGATGATCTGGTCAGCCATCAGGGGCGTTCTCTGCTGGTAGCCGGGCCACGTCAGCCGGCTGAAGTGCATGCGATCTGTCTGGAGTTGAACGGATTGCTGGGGAACCTGGGGAAAACTGTTGTTGCGCTGGCCAATCAGCAGGTGGGTTCACAGCAGCCACAAGCAGAGCAGTTGCAGGGACTGGTTGCGGATCTAAAGTCTGGGGCAGTCAAATCGCTGATGATTCTGGGTGGAAACCCGGCTTATGATGTCCCTGCCGAGTTCGGTCTGGCTGAGCTGATTGCTCAGGTGCCGGTTTCCGTGCGTCTCGGTCTGTATGATGATGAGACCTCTGATCTGTGCAGCTGGTATCTGCCGGAAGCTCACGATCTGGAAGCCTGGGGTGATGGTCGATCCTGGGATGGAACAGTGACTCTGCGTCAGCCATTGATCGAGCCGTTGCATCGTGGCTGGTCCGATATTGAATTCCTGGCGACGCTGCTGGGACGCGATGTTCTGAATGGTCAGGGGCTGGTTCGCGAAACACTTGATCGCCTGAAGTCCGGCTTGACCGAGCGGAACTGGCAGCAGGTGGTGCATGATGGATTCCTGGCCGGTTCGGCCTGGGAGCCCGCCGCAGCCACCGTGGCTTCTGGAGTCTCCGGTGCTCTGACAACATGGTTATCCGAATATACCGCGGCTGCTTCTGTCGAAGGATCCTCGGGTGTGGAAGTAGTCTTCCTGCCGGATGAATGTGTGTATGACGGTCGGTTTGCCAACAATGCCTGGTTGCAGGAAACGCCTGCTCCCCTCACGAAGGTGACCTGGGACAATGTGGCGGTGATCAGTCCCAAGACCGCTCAGGCTCGTGGTCTGAAAGATGGCGAGCTGGTGCGTTTGAACCGAGGCGATGCCACCATTCAGGTACCTGTCATGCAGGTGCCGGGAGTTGCCGACAATACCTTTGGCATTACGCTCGGATATGGACGGACCATGGCTGGTCACGTGGGTGGTGGAGCGCAAGGCGTGGCTGCCCCTGGTGTGAGTGCCTACCAGCTGATCGGTGCCACTGGAGCCGGGTTCGAAACCGGAGTGGATGCGACTTCCACCGGACAGCCCTATGTGCTGGCGACCACTCAGGATCACTGGGCCATTGATGTGGCCGGGATGGAAGAAATTGGCCGTCGAGTGGGAGCACTCGTTCGGGAAGGAACTCAGGGTGAGTACTCGGAATCTCCCGAGTTTGCCGAACATCGCGTCCATATGCCGCCACGGCTGGAGTCACTGTGGGAAGAGCGGAACTGGGATGGAGACTATCAGTGGGGGATGTCGATCGACCTGACCCGCTGCGTGGGCTGCAATGCCTGTACAGTCGCCTGCCAGTCTGAAAACAATGTCCCGGTGGTTGGCAAAGATCAGGTCAATCGTAACCGTGAAATGCACTGGATTCGGATCGACCGCTACTTTGTCGGAGACCCGGAACATCCTGGAAATGTAGGGGTTTCCACTCAACCGGTGACCTGTCAGCAGTGTGAAAATGCTCCCTGTGAGCAGGTTTGCCCTGTGGCGGCCACTGTGCACAGCGAAGAGGGCTTGAACGACATGGCCTACAACCGCTGTGTCGGAACTCGCTATTGTGCCAACAACTGTCCCTACAAAGTGCGACGCTTCAACTACTACAGCAATGCCATTCCTTTGATGCAGAAAGAGCAGGAACTGGTTCAGCTGACCATGAATCCCGAAGTGACGATTCGCTCTCGCGGGGTAATGGAAAAATGTACTTACTGCGTCCAGCGCATTCAAAACGGAAAAATAGCCGCGAAGAATGCCCGCCGGCTGGTGCAGGACGGTGAAATTGAAACCGCTTGTCAGGAAGCCTGTCCTGCCGATGCAATCGTTTTCGGAAATCTGCAGGATGAAAAGAGCCAGGTTTTCCAGTTGCATCACAACCCACGCTCCTACGCAATGCTGGGTGAGTTGAACGTGAAGCCCCGGACCCAGTACCTGGCTCGCGTTCGCAATCCTCATCCTTCCCTGCAGGATCAGTATTTCGTTCAGCCGGGAGAACATCACGGCCACGGTGAACACCATGGCGAAGAGCATGGTGAGCATCATGACGAAGCCCACGGTCATGATGATCATGGTCACGGTGCTGACGGGCATGGTCCAGGGGAGCACGGGGCAGTTCATGCTGAGCCGCATCCGGCACCAGCAGGAACATCAACAACTGCTCCAGCAGGCACCTCGAACTAACGGATTTATTGAACACGACACGCACGACCACACTTAACGGTTTGAGCAAGAAATATGGCATCGATCTCAGTCGACAATTATGACAACACGGTAGAAGTTCCCGGTCAGCGGGCCGCTCTCGTGGTTGGCCAGAATGACTACCAGAGTGTCACCGATAAGGTGTGTCTGCTGGCGGAAAAACCGACAATTCCGCCCATGTATTTTGTCGCTCTGGGGATCTCGGTCACCTGGCTGATCATCCTGAAGTGCTGCATTATCTATCTGCTGACACAGGGGGTTGGTGTCTGGGGGAACATGTCTCCCGTCTTCTGGGGCTGGCCGATTGTGAACTTCGTGTTCTGGGTTGGTATTGGCCATGCAGGAACACTGATTTCCGCCATTCTGTTCCTGTTCCGTCAGAACTGGC
>JAGQQT010000026.1 GCA_020426065.1 Planctomycetaceae bacterium
GTGCAATCGGCCGCTCTGCCACCTCTCCGGTGGGGGAATAGTAGACAGTGCAGACCTGATGATGCAAGTCTGAACTTCTCCTTCTCTGCCAGAGCAGTCAGGACAGGGATGGTTCGCGAGATTCCGTGCTTATCCTCAAAATTCGCCGAGGACCTGACCATCGCTGATCAAAGACAGGTTTTGCCAGATTTGCCCGGGGATCACGGTTGGAATGTTGTCTGCAGATTCGATGTTTTCGCTGATAAAACGGACTGAACCATCCGCCAGGACAATATTCAGGCCCCCCTGATGCATGCTGGAATACGCGTTGCGAGTTGCCAGAGGATCATTTCCACAGCAGGGTTCATCACCGACATAGGCCTTATTCGGAGGGTGTCGAGCGTTGCCACGGACACCATTTGTGGTTTCCTTTGATTTTCCAAAGATCGTTCCACCGATCTGACGACGCTGATCTCCAGACGGGATTCCAGAAAACAGGTGACGCTCTCCACAAAGCAGTGTATTGGACAATCCATCGGTGATTTCGTGGAAGGCGATCCTGGTATTCTGATCCCCGATCTCTCCATTCAGGACATAGTTGCTGACCGAATACCATTCCAGATAGGGATTGAGCGGAACCGTGTTGGGACTGGTTGGGCACTCAAACAACGAGATTCTTTCCTGAAGCAATACCCTGCCCCCCGGCCAGTTTTGTGATGCGGCGTTTGGCATGCGGCAGCCATCCGGATTGAGCTGATCAAACAGTGCTGATTGCTCAACAAAGGGGAGAATCATCGCACCCCAGCCCCAGCAGTAAGATTCCTGATCAGGCAGGAGCGTACCATCTGACATGGTCCCGCACTGCCACTGACCTCCCGGACGGACATCAATGAAACCCGGGGGCAACACTCGATACACATCATGATAATTGTGCAGAGCCAGACCAATCTGCTTCAAGTTGTTTTTACAGCTGGCCCTGCGGGCGGCCTCGCGTGCCTGCTGCACTGCTGGAAGTAGTAGAGCGACCAACGTGCTGATGATCGCGATGACGACCAGCAGCTCGACTAATGTAAATCCGGAATTGCGCATTCCGATTCCTGAGGGATACATGTTCATAACTGTATCTATAAGACACCGATTCCCCAGGTGCCAGCGAAGTAAGAGAATTTTCTGAGATGAGATATAAATCTTGTCCAAATCTGATTCCTTACCTGATTTGGGATTCTGATTACGACGTTTACAAGGGATAGACCGGGATTCCTGATCGTGTGTTAAATATCAATTCCAGCGAATACGAAAGGTAAAGCCGAACCAGAAACCTGTTCACGTTGAAAAAATGCGGCAGCCTGTGTGGAGAGAAAGCTACGTTTACAAAGCAGAAATCCCGTTTCGCATTACGGAGATAGATGCCAGGCGATCTCAGAAGATTCTAAACACACCAGGAATGACTGAACATGGGACACTATCTTGTTACCGGGGGAGCCGGATTTATTGCATCACATATAGCTGACCGCCTGGTCCGGGAAGGTCATCAGGTTCGGATTTTCGATAACCTGAGCACAGGACATCGTCGTAACCTGGAAGCAATTGGCGGATCTTTCGAATTCATTGAAGGAGATGTCCGCGATCAGAGTGCCGTTCGGGCTGCTGCTCAGGATTGCGAAGTGATCTTCCATCAGGCTGCCCTGGCTTCCGTTCCTCTCAGTATTAAAGATCCAGTCCAGGTTCACGATGTTTGTGCAACAGGAACACTGAATGTCCTGACGGCTGCCCGGGATCAGGGTGTGCGTCGGGTGGTCTATGCTGCCTCCAGCAGTGCTTACGGCGACCGGCCGGAAATGCCCAAACGGGAATCGCATACACTGCAGACACTCTCCCCTTACGCCGCTGCCAAGCTGGCCGGTGAGTTTTACTGTGAATCCTTTGCACACTGTTACGACGTCGAAACCGTTCGGCTGCGATACTTCAACGTGTTTGGCCCCCGCCAGGATCCAAAGAGTCCCTATTCGGCTGTGATTCCACTGTTTGTCACGGCCCTGCTGGAAGGCCGCACACCCACCATTTTTGGAGATGGCAGCCAGTCACGTGATTTTGTTTACGTCGGGAATGTGGTGCAGGCCAATCTGAAAGCCGCCTTCACTCCAGATGTTTCTTCACGAGTTTATAACGTCGCTTCCGGTGAGCGGGTTGGCGTGGCAGAAATGCTGAAGCAAATCTGCGACATCCTTGATGTTCCGTTTGCCCCAGAATTCGCACCTCCCCGCGTGGGCGATGTCCTGCATTCTTGGGCTGACATTTCAGAAACACAGCGGGACCTGGGATATGCTCCGGAAATTTCATTTTTCGAAGCCTTGAAAATTACCGTCGAAGCCTATCGGGATTCCCTTTCCAGCAATTGCCTGGTTTAGTCGAAGCCCTCCGGCATTGTGATGATGAACTGAATACAACTCTTGTCCTCTTCAAAGAGAATGACCGTGAAGAATCCAAAGCAACTGAGCAAAGATCAAATGGACGTCATGCCGATTCACCCGCTCATCAAGGCGGAAGAACCGGCGATTGATCTGGTTCAACTGGCGTTGAAAAATGTTGTCCTGCTCGGAATTGCCGCCGCAGCCGGGATTGGTCTGGGCATGATGGCCTACAAATTCCTGGGCCCGAAGTACGCCGCTCATTCCCAGATTCTGGTCAAGCTGAAAAATCCGGTTCAGATCCGTGATGACGGGAACCGGATTGTGGTCGGGGAACGGAGTGCGCACGTCGAAATCATTCGCAGCCCGAAGGTTGTTGAGCGCGCTGTCCGGGACAGCAATCTCGGTGAACTGAAAACCCTGAGCGGAAGTGATGAGCCGGCTCAGGACATTATCGATGGACTCAAAATCACCCGAACCGCTGGTGAAGATCATCACCAGTTAAACATTCTGGACCTTTCTTACACATCCAAAAATGCCCGGGATGCGACACTGATTCTCAATGGAGTCATCAAGGCTTATGATGAGTATCTGAAAGAAGATGCTCAGAAGAATCATCGTGAATTGCAGACCCTGCTGCAGCAGATCAATGATGATCTGGCTCCCCGCCTGGCAGCGATCACTGCTGAATATCAGAAATTCCGCAAGGAAGCCCCTCTGCTCTGGAAAGCGCCTCCGGGTGCTGAAAAAGGCCCCAAGGATGTGACCAACATCCATCACCAGCGGGTCGATGCGATTGCAGCGGAACGAGTCAGAGTGGAGCTCTCTTATGAAGAGATCTCATCCCGCCTGAAAACAATTCGGGACGCGATGGAACGGGGAGAATCTCGTGAAGCACTCGAACTGCTCGTCAAAACGTTTCTGCAGAAAGATCAGCAGTCCAGCACGCAGACCGTTGTGGCTGGTGCATCGGAACGTCAACGGCTCGACTCTCAGCTGATTCCCCTGCTGCTGGAAGAGCAGACCCTCTTGAAGCGATTCAATTCAGATCATCCGGATGTGATCAACGTCCGGAAACGGGTTGATCTTGTCAAATCCTATTATCGTCAGCTCGGTGTGGAACTTCCCACAGTGGCAACGAAAATCGATCCATTGAGCGGAAAAACCGAGCTCGTTTACGGTGCTGATCCGATCACCTCCTACGTTATCGCCCTGGGGCAGCAGAAGAACGAACTGCAGAACCGGCTCAATGAACTGGAAAAACTGTATCAGCGTTCCGCCGATCAGGCAAAATCATTTGCGGAATATGAAGCCAAAGACCAGTTGCTCAGCGATGAACTGCAAAGAATCAAATCTCTCCACGATATTGTAGCCAATCGCATCGAAGTGTTGAGCCTAGCTCCAGATGAAGGTTATCAGCTGCAGCAAATCTCCCCGAGTCGGGCTGATCGGGACGTGAAGCACATCCTCAAGATTTTCGGAGGATGCCTGGTCATGTCACTGCTGACTACCTATGGCCTGCTGTTCCTGCGAGAGCTGCGAGATACTTCTCTGAAGTCACTGAAGGACCTGCAGAACCTGACAGACATCCCAATCGTGGGAACATTGCCTTCGGTCGGCAATCCTCAACGTCATCTGGGTGCTGCCCGCGAAACCGGACTGGCTCCGATGCTGTATTACTATCACGATCCAGGTTCTCCAGAAGCAGAAGCCTGTCGTTCTGTGCGTGCCACCTTCTTCGTGCGGGCAGGAGACTCCAAAGCTCACATCATTCAGTTCACCAGTTCGGAACCAGGTGATGGAAAAACAACAACCATTTCCAACCTGGCGATCTCGATTGCCCAGGCAGGCAAGAAAGTCCTGCTGGTCGATGCCGATTTGCGTCGTCCGATGATCCATCATCTGTTCGGCCTCCGCGAGGAGATTGGACTGGCAGAATGCCTGCAAGGTGAAATCGAACTCCAGAATGCCATCCAGCGGACTCACATCGACAACCTGTCCATCCTGACAGCAGGATCGATTCCCGCCAAACCGGCAGAATTGTTGTCCTCATCCCGACTGCACTATCTGTTTGGAGAAGCAAAGCGGGAATTTGATTATGTGCTGGTGGACTCTCCGCCGGTACTGGCCGTAAGTGATCCCTGCATCACTGCTCAGAGCGTAGATGGGGTGATGATGGTCGTCCGCATGAACAAAAATCGACGCCCCTCTGTCAAACGGGCTCTCGAGATCTTTGAAAATCATGAAATGGTCCTTCTGGGCGTAGTCGCTAACGGCATGCTTGATGACTCTCGCGAGTATCAGTATCGCGGTGGTTATTCAGGAGGCTACTACAAATCCGGGAACAGGAATCCACCTGCACCGCCTGTAGTCGAACCACCAGCAAATCAGCTGACTTACAGTTGAGCAGGATTCGAACAACCGATCAGGGAGTTTCCGTAAACTCTGACGATCAAAACAACTGATTCCCCACCCGTCCTGCAGAAGTTCTGATTCGCTCGACGTGGTGGGTTTCGGTTTGACAGACTCTCCCCGGCAGAGGCATAATTCCATTGCTGGTGGAAGGGTGGAATCTTCTCCCGAAGGTAAAGATTCTCTCATGTAATAAAGGCTGCCGAGATGACCGAACGCTACTTCAAGCGTTACCGGATGGAATTTGATCTGAGAGAATCTTCGATTCCGGAAGGCCCTTTGCCCGAAGGATTCGAATGGATTCCCTGGGATCCCGCTCTGCTCGAAGCCCATGCGATCACGAAGGCGGAATGCTTTGCCGGGGAAACTGATTCGATTCTCTTTCCCTGCCTGAGTCATGTTTCGAGTTGCCGTCGACTGATGACTGATATCAGCAGCCAGTCCAACTTTCTCCCCGAAGCTACCTGGCTGATTCAGCACCCAAATCAGTTGGCAGATCAACCGTATTGCGGCACCATTCAGGGAATGCGCCGGGCCTGCCGCCTGGGAGCGGTGCAGAATGTGGGAGTCACTCCGGAATATCGCGGGCTGGGTCTGGGCACTGCACTGGTCTGTCAGGCACTACGGGGTTATGCCGAAGCAGGGATGCACCGTGTCTATCTTGATGTGACCGCATCGAATCTGGTCGCAGTTACGCTGTATCACAAAATCGGATTCCGGATTCGTAATACGTCCTATCTGGCCGCCGCTCCTCAGCCAATTGAACTCTCCTGACTCCTTTTCTAACAGCCAGTCGATTGTCATTTTTACAGGAATCGACTGCTCTGGCTCCACCAGACCGGGAATTTCAGCTGACCTTGATCTTTCATGCTGGATCGGGGTACGTTTCGTTCCCCTTCAAGTCCTCTCCCCACCGAATTCGAATCCTTTCCCCCATCCGAGCCACTCATCCTGAATCCATCCGGATCGCGATTCGATTTCTGACTTCACCATTCCCCGATGGTTTCCGAAGTATGAACCGACTTTCACGACATCTGCTGTTTGCAAGCTGCTTTGCCGCAGGTGCCTGTGGCATGTTGTCTGGTTGCAGTTCAACCGCCTCAACGTTTTCCTTTTCCCACTGGCCCTGGGACAAGCAGGAAAAAAACGAGCTGGACGAAAATCAGGACAGCAATCCGTTTCGGCAAACCGCCCTGAAAAAACAGAACTCCGTTGATCCGGTTTCCCAGAGCAACTCGAATGAACTGCAGACACCTCCATTCGATGCGGCCACCATGATGCTGATCGAAACCGAATTCAAAGATGCAACCGTTGAAGAACGGAAACGCTGGTATGAGGAATTACGCCAGGTTCCTCCAGAAATGGTTCCTCGTCTCATTCGGGCGCGACGGCTCGCAATGCAGTACGAAGACATGGACAAAGTGGCTCAAGCTGCCACGCGAACTCCCTCCAGTGCAGCTGATTCCATGCCGGTGATCACCAATCACCAGCAATCAGCCCTCCAGAGCACAACCTCTGCTCAAACTACAGCAACCGGGAATCCGACTCAGCCTGCAGTTCCCGTCCATGAACTCAAACCTGGTGACACCATGCCCGCCCTGGCTGAACACTCAGGCAGTCAGCCAGAGTTGATTGAACAGACTGGCCTGTCTACCGGCGGCAAAACACTCAAGCCCCAGCCGGGCAAAATCATTTCTCCGGAAGAACGCTATCAGACGGCATTGAAGGAACTGATCACACTCTCTGAGCAAAATCTGCCCAACGTTTCTGAAGGCAGTGGATCAACAGTTTCCCTCGAGGATCTGCGGGAGCACATTAATCTCCGCATGCTGTACCTGATGTCTCATCAGGAAGAAAGAAGCCTGGAAGCTGTTCCGGGGCTCAGCCATACAGAACAGGAATTCTGGCAGAAGACCTTCTGGGGACTCTCCAATTACTTTGACCAGAACTCTATTCCCGATCAGCACGACCGGGCGACACACACAGTCTCTCAGCTCTCAGATGCCATTGATCATCTGCGTGATCGGGCTCATCTGGAAATCCGGAACGTAACCTTCTCCAAAGGCATCCACGGGTTCGGAAATTACGATCGATTCGATAAGGACGAATTCCGTCCCGGACAACCCGTGCTGGTTTATGCGGAAATGCAGAACTTCTACAGCGAGCTGACCTCAGAAGGCATGCACAAGACCGTTCTCAAATCGACCGTCGAAATCCACCGCGCCGGTTCTCAACCCGGGTTGATTACCTCCCAGGAATACGCCCCCACGGAAGACTATTGCCGCACCCGTCGGCATGACTATTTCCACAGCTACAAAATCAACCTTCCCCCCGAGCTGACCGTTGGCCCCTATGTTCTCAAGCTGATTGTCGAAGATCAGCTCAGTAACAAGGTCGCAACTTACACAATCAACTTCATGGTCATATGAGCGAGATGCTTCTCAGCCTCGACGGGGAATCAGGGAATCGACAAAGCGTCCGGCCTCTTCGATGGCCAGCTTTCCGGATGAGATTCGGCCCATGAAGTGAATAAACCCATGAATCACCCCCGGGAATTCATGGATCGCCACTTCCCCTCCCGCCTTGCGGAGTGCCAGAGCAAACTCCTCGCCTTCATCGTGCAGCACATCGCACTCTGCCAGAAAGATAGCCGTCGCGGGAAAGTCCGGACGAGAGGCAGCTTTGGTCGGATTGATCCAGGGATGAGTCACCGAAAGATCTTCCCCCAGATACTGCTTCCAGAACCACTCCATCGTCTTCCTGGTCAGCCCAAAGCCTTCTGCAAAACGCTCGTAGGAGGAAGAACTGAAATCTGGCCTGATGACCGGATAAAACAGGACCAGCCCCCGAATATCGATGCCATCCGTCTCGAGGGCCTGCAGCGCCACAGAAATCGCCAGGTGACCTCCGGCACTGTCTCCGGCCAGGAACAGATTCTCTGGGCAAACACTCAATTCCTCTGCCCGACTGACAATCGAACGCAGAGCGGCAAAACAATCCTGAGGAGCGATCGGAAAACGATTTTCTGGTGGTCGTCGATAATCGACAGCAATAACCTGACTCATCGATTCCCGGGCCAGCACTCGACACACCTGGTCATGAGAATCCAGGTCACCCAGCACCCAGCCTCCACCATGAAAATAGACGACGGTAGGAGCAGGATTGTCCAAACCTTCAGGCAGATATCGGCGTATCCGGATCTCATCATCCAGCACGGCATCCACAGTCTGCATCTCCAGTCGTTCACCCGAATAATCATTCATCAAGGTAAACACTTTGCGGGCGAAATTGAGCGGAAGATCGGGCCAGGCCGGGATATCACGCTCTTCCATTTCTTTCAATAACGCCTGTGATTCCTGATCGAGCACGTTTACTCTCCTGCGTTTTCCAATAGTCCAGTGGTTCACTGATGTTGGCATGCGTAACTGTAACATCAGATTGCACACCTTAAATCGTTGCCGGGAAATCTGAAAGTCGCAGACGCGAAACCAATTGTCGCACCTTATTGCATTAGCCTTTGTTTATGTTAACATTTCAATGCCTCAAATGTGCCCTCCAGGTCTCTGCCAACAAGATCCATCATGTCTGTACGCCAGCTGATTTTAAGTGTGGTTTCTGTCCTCGTTTTGACTGCGACTGTGTTCCCCACATTTGCTGCCGCTCAGGAACTGACATTCAACCGTGATATCCGTCCCATCCTTTCGGATAACTGCTTTCAGTGTCACGGTCCGGACGCGAAAACCCGGAAGGCAGATCTGAGACTGGATTCCCGGGAAGATGCGATTCTGTCAGGCGCGATTGTTCCGGGCGACTTCCAGAAGAGCGGTATCTGGGAACGGATCACGTCGACGGACCCGGATCTGATAATGCCCCCTCCCGATAGTGAGAAAACTCTCACCCCGGAAGAAATCCAAACCATAAAGAACTGGCTGGATCAGGGGGCGGAGTATCAATCTCACTGGGCGTTTATCACGCCAGTTCGCCCGGCTCTCCCGGAAGTCCAGCATCCGGAGCTGGTGGCAAATCCGATCGATCGGTTTGTCCTGAAGCAGCTCGAACAGAACGGACTCAGCTTCAGCCCACTGGCCGACCGGCGCACACTGGCCAGACGAATGGCTCTGGATCTGGTTGGGTTACCTCCCACACCTGATCAGGTCGAACATTTCAACCAGTCTGCAAACCCTGAAACAGATCAGGCCTATCTCAATTCGCTCTTGAATTCACCCCACTATGGAGAGCACTGGGGACGCTGGTGGCTGGATGCCGCCCGATATGCGGACTCGGATGGTTATGAAAAAGATAAACCTCGCGAAGTCTGGTTCTATCGGGACTGGGTTATCAATTCCTTGAATCAGAATATGCCCTACTCCGATTTCATCATCAAACAGCTTGCAGGGGATCTGTTGCCTGAGCGGACTCAGGACGATCTGGTGGCAACTGGCTTCCTCCGTAATTCCATGGTGAATGAAGAAGGGGGAGCAGATCCGGAGCAGTTTCGCATCGAGGGAATGTTTGATCGGGTCGATGCGATCGGCAAGGCCATACTCGGCATCACCACACAATGCGGCCAGTGCCACGATCACAAATATGATCCTCTCTCCCAGGAGGATTACTATCAGATATTTGCCGCTCTGAATGACTTTCATGAAGCGATTGCCACCGTTTACTCTCCTGAAGAACAACAGCAACGACAGCAGATTCAGGAGCAGATCAACTCGATTGAGCAGCAGTTGAAAAACAGCCATCCGGAACTGGTTAAAGCCCAGTCTGAATGGGAAAACATTCTGCGGGACAAGTTCGTCTCGTGGCAGACAATCACACCGACAGACATTCCCTACGAAGGCCAGAAGTTTCGCGTGCTGGAAGACGGTTCGGTGCTGAGCGAAAGTTATGCTCCCACCAAATCGACGGTCTCGCTCAGCACAACTGTTGATCCGGTCAAGATCACAGCCGTCCGGCTGGATCTCCTGACGCATCCCCAGTTACCCCATAACGGACCGGGACGCTCGATTTACGGGACTGGTGCCCTGACCGAGTTCGAGCTGCATGCCACTAACCCGGAAACCGGAAAGTCGGAACGGATTGAAATTCTGGAAGCGATCACATCCTCAAATCCGGAAGAAACTCCGCTCCCCAACGCTTACCGGGATCGCGATCCGGAGAAAGATAAACGGATTACCGGCCCGGTTTCGTTTGCAATTGACGGGAAAAATGAAACCGCCTGGACAACGGAGCTGGGACCGGGACGCCGCAACCAGAATCAGCACATCATCTTCATCCTCAAAGAACCTCTCGTCAGGTCTGCTGCATTCCAGCTGACCTGGAAACTGGTGCAGAATCATGGCGGCTGGAATTCCGACGACAATCAGAATTACCTGCTGGGACGTTATCGTTTTTCTGTAACAGGTGAAGATGCCAGACCAATTGCCGGGCTGCCTTCCAGTGTTGAAACTGCACTGCAGACCGCTCCTGAGAATCGATCAGAAATTCAACTGGCGGACCTGTTCAGTTTCTGGCGAACCACCATTGCCGAATTTGCCTCTCAAAATGAGCAGATTGAAGCGCTCTGGAAAACGTATCCGGAGGGAAGCAGTCAGCTAGTCGTGAATGCGATGGAACAGACTCGCCCCACATTTCTGCTCCAGCGGGGCGATTTCCTCAAACCGGGTGAGCAGGTCACCCCCGGTGCACCGGCTTTTTTGAATTCTTATCGGGATACCCCTGCTCCGGACCGTCTGGATTTTGCCCGCTGGCTGGTTGCCGATGATGCCCCCACAACTGCCCGTACCGTTGTCAATCGGATCTGGCAGGCTTATTTCGGTCAGGGTCTGGTAACGACTCCGGAAGACCTCGGCTCCCAGTCGGCCCCTCCTTCACATCCTGAGCTTCTGGACTGGCTGGCTGTTGAACTGACGGAATCGGGCTGGGATCTGAAACACATCCACAAACTCATTGTGACTTCGAATACATATCGCCAGCAGGCAGTCAGTACCGAAAAGCTGCTGGCAGTAGACCCTAACAATCAGCTGCTCTCCCGCGGTGCCCGGTTCCGGGTTCGGGCAGAAGTGGTCCGGGACATTGCACTGGCAGCCAGCGGCCTGCTTAATCCTGAAGTCGGTGGTCCGAGTGTGTTTCCTCCAGCTCCGGAATTCCTTTTCAAACCGCCCTCCAGTTACGGTCCGAAAATCTGGAATCTCTCAAATACCAGCGAGCAGCACCGCCGCAGTCTGTATGTGCATCGTTACCGTTCGGTTCCCTTCCCTCCTCTTCAGGTATTCGATGCACCGAAAGGAGATGCCGCCTGCATCCGCCGTACCCGCAGCAATACTCCACTGCAGGCCCTGGTAATGCTCAATGAACCCCAATTCGTGGAGATTGCCCGCGCTCTCGGTCAACGCATTGTCACCGAAGGGGGAACAACTTTCGAAGACAGACTGCAGTACGCCTTCCTGCAGACACTTTCCCGACCAGCTGAGGCACAGGAAATCGCGATATTGAAAGGACTCTACGATCAACAACTCCGCCGGATTGAAGCCGGAGAGGTTTCGGCTCCTGACCTGCTTGGCCTGACTGATTCTGAGGAAAACAGGACTCCACAAAATCAACAGCTCGCCGCCTGGACGATTCTTGCCAGGGCGATCCTGAATCTGGACGAAACAATTACTCGACAATGAAACACTTCATGCAAAATTATCTTTCACCTCACCTGACGGCTCGACGCTGGTTTTTACAGCAGTGCGGCATTGGGCTGGGCAGCATTGCCATGGCAGACCTGCTGGCCCGGGAAGCTGCCGCTGCGCCACATTACCAGGACCCGCTGGCTCCCAAAGCAGCTCCTCACCCCGCCAAAGCGAAGAATGTGATCCTCCTGTTTATGGGAGGAGGTCCCAGTCAGTTTGAACTGTTCGATAACAAACCGACACTCAGCCGACTGGACGGTACTCTGCCTCCAGCAGAAATCCTGGCGGGTTATCGAGCGGCCTTCATTAATCCCAACTCCAAACTGCTCGGACCAAAGTTTCCCTTCCAGAAGCATGGGGAATCGGGTGCAGAACTTTCTGATCGCCTGCCTCACCTGGCTCAGGTCGCAGACGATATCTGCATTATCCGCTCCCTCAAAACTGATGCCTTCAACCATGCCCCCGCTCAATTGATGATGAGCACCGGCACCCAGCAGTTTGGTCGCCCCAGCATGGGATCCTGGGTCACCTATGGCCTGGGAAGTGAATCAAAAAATCTCCCCGCCTATGTTGTGTTCAATAGTGGCAACAAAGGCCCCAGCGCAGGAGCGGGAAACTGGAACAGTGGCTTTCTGCCGACAGTCCACTCCGGTGTCGAATTCCGTTCTGGTGGTGATCCTGTGCTTTATCTCTCTAATCCTCCCGGAGTGGATGAACAACTGCAGCGGACCACCCTTGATGCCGTCAATGCGATCAACCGCAGGCAACTGGATCTGATGGGCGATCCGGAAATTGCTACCCGAATCAACTCCTATGAAATGGCTTTTCGGATGCAGTCCAGTGCCCCAGAAGCGATGGATCTCACCCAGGAGCCGCAGCATATCCTCGATCAGTACGGTGCCGAGCCGGGCAAGGCTTCGTTTGCCAACAACTGTCTGCTGGCTCGCAGGTTGGTCCAGCGAGGGGTCCGATTCGTTCAGCTGTTCCATGAATCATGGGATCAGCATGGCGGATTGACCGGTGGCATTACCAATAACTGCAAGGCGACAGATCAGGCCGCCGCCGCTCTCGTCGCCGACCTCAAACAGCAGGGCCTGCTCGACGAAACGCTTGTCATTTGGGGTGGCGAGTTCGGCCGGACACCAATGGTTCAGGGAGGTAATGATGGCCGGGATCATCATCCCAACTCATTTTCCATGTGGCTGGCTGGCGGAGGCATCAAGCCAGGGATTACGATTGGTTCCACAGATGATCTCGGGTTTAATGTGGCCGAGGATCCGGTTCATGTGCATGACCTGCACGCCACAATTCTGCATTTGCTGGGTTTCGATCACAAAAAACTGACGTTTCGTTTTCAGGGAAGAGATTATCGTCTGACCGATGTTCACGGGAATCTCGTGCAGCAGATCCTTGCCTGACCTGTTCAACATGAGTGCCTCGTCTCACCGTTTCTTCACTATTACCAATCAGGAATAATCATGTCACAATCATCTCGTCGTAACTTTCTGAAAGCTTCTGCCGCAACCACTGCAGTAGGATTGTTGCCAACTTGGCACACTTCGACCGCAAAAGCCAACTATGAAACTCCCAATGAGCGTCCAGTCCTTGGCTGTATCGGAACTGGCAGTCGCTGGGGAGCCGTCGGCCCTGGTGCCATGAAGTTTAGTGATTGTGCCGCAGTATGTGATGTGGATGCAAATCATGCCGGAGCGGGAAAAGAGCGGGTCCAGAAAGCCCAGGGAACCGCTCGTGAGGTGGATGTCTACGAGGATTACCGCAAGATTCTCGATCGCAAAGATATCGATGTGGTCACCATTGTGACTCCAGACCACTGGCACTCCAAAATCGCAATCGAAGCCATGCAGGCCGGGAAGGACGTTTACTGCGAAAAACCGCTGACACTCACCATCAATGAAGGTCGGCAGATCATCTCCGCGCTGGATGCCTCCAAGGCCGTTTTCCAGGTGGGAACTCAGCAGCGTACCGAAATGAATCAGATGTTCCTCAAGGCAGTGGCCATCATTGGAGCAGGCCGAATCGGCAAGCTGAAAACGATTACGGCTGCAATTGGCGGAGTGGGCGACAGCGGCCCGATTCCAGTCGCCGAAGTTCCCAAGGGACTCAACTGGGAAATGTGGCTGGGACAGGCTCCGCTGGTCGATTTCCGCTACGCTCCTGGCGGAAACTGGGGAAAAACCCGTTGTCATTACGAGTTCCGCTGGTGGTATGAATACTCGGGCGGAAAAATGACCGACTGGGGTGCACATCATATTGATATTGCTCAGTGGGCTATCGAAACCGCCGACCCCGAAGGCCGCGTTGCTTCGATTGAACCTCTCATGTCCAAGCATGCCGTCACGCTCGTGGACGGAGTGCCACAGGAAGATGATCGTTACAACGTGGCCCTGCAGTTCCACGTCAAAACGATGTTCAACAACGGTGTGGAACTCAACATTCGTGACAACGCTTCGGCGGACCTGGGCTTTGACAACGGGATCCTGTTTGAAGGCACCGAAGGTCGACTCTTCGTGAATCGTGGAAAACTGACGGGGGCAGCCGTGGATGATCTGGCCAGCAATCCGTTACCGGAAGGTGCCATTGAAAAACTGTACCGTGGCAAACCGACCTCGCACATGCAGAACTTCATGGACTGCGTGAAGTCTCGTGAACTGCCGATTTCCGATGTCTACTCCCATCATCGGGCCATGACCACCTGCCATCTGGCCAACATCGCGATTCGGTTGGACCGGAAACTCAACTGGGATGCCTCAACCGAACAGATCATCGGAGATGATCAGGCCAATCAGTGGCAATCTCGTGAACAGCGTAAGGGTTATGAAATCAAAGTCTGACCCCAGGTAGCTCGCCCGACCCGAACGCCACGGTGAATCACCGTGGCGTTTTTTAATTATACAAGAACTAAAACGGGCTGATCAAACACAGCGACAGTCCCTTCTCCCCACCATGTGCTATGAAAACTGCTTTAACAGGGCTGTGGGGAGAAGGTTAGGATGAGGGGGAAAAGGCCATAAAAAATGACCTCTCTGAAATGCATTACTGTTGCAGAAAACAACATTCACTGCACCACCACAAAGAATGCACAGTTCTGCAAAGATTTCTGATTATCAGTCCAGCGGGGGTGCTCCGCTCGCGGAAGCCCCCGAATACCTGAAAACCAGCCCTGGCAGTTAACGTCTCCGTTTGTAACGAATCAGGCACCCAATCGGAGGAGTTTCGGCAATCTCAACCGCCTCTCCCTTGAGTGTGGCATTGACGGCCTCCTGAACATACTGCTGTTTGACCTGGGAAGCGTCGGTGCTGTCGTCAAATGCTCCCATGTAAATGATTTTTCGTTCGCGATTGAGCACAAAGCATTCAGGTGTCCGCAACGCTCCCAGATCTTTTCCCGTCTCCTGGGATTCATCAAACAGATAGGGAAAAGTCAGACCCGCTTTTTCAGCATGCTGCTTCATCTCTTCCAGGGAGTCATCTTTGACCAGATTGCAGTTGATGGCGATGAACTGCACACGAGGATTGTCTGCATACTTCTGATGGAATTCCTGAAAACGCTGTTCGTATTCAACGGCATAGGGACAACTGTTGCATGTTGTCACAATCACCAGTACATCCGCTTTGTCGAAATCACTCAGAGAAACAGCCTGGCCGGAAACCGAGGGAAGATTTTCAAATCCGGCAAACGGATCCCCGAGACTTCGAGTCGGATTGTATTTTCCGGCTTCCACGTTCTGCAAAACGGCCAGAACCAACAAACCACACACCATACCTGTCCATATCAGCCGCTTCATGATTCCTGTCCCTGCTTAAAAGAACGTTTGAGACGGTTTCAGTCTAAATCGGTTTGACACCTGTCAGCAAGAGTCAGGGATCAGACCTGTTGAAATCTGTCCTGACGATTGTGTTTACCAGTCCTTCCGGACAGAATTTCTGTTGATGTTCTCTCCCCCTTTTTTCAGAGAGGGGAAAACACGTTCTTCGAAACCCCCATTCACTGAAATGAAGGACTCCCAGATGCGTTATCCTTTGCTGCTTGCCTTCCTGATCTCTCTGGCACATTCTGCTTTCATTCAGGCCGCAAACCTCACCAAACCGCCCGTTGTCAAAGTCTTCATTCTGGCGGGCCAGTCCAACACTGTGGGGCACGCCAACGGACACACGATGGGCACGCTGTTCAATGCCGACGGACCTGGAGACGAGATGCTCGCCAAACTCGTGTTCGGGACAAACGCCACGCTGTCAAAGCAGCGGCTGGAGGAGACGCTCGCGCTGGCGAGGCAGCTCAACGAACTGACGGGCGGCATCGGTGACCCGAAAATCAAAGCCATGACGGACGCTGCTCAAAAGGCGACTGCTGAAGCCGAAGCGACACGCCTGAGGGCGGCTCTGGAGGACTACACGAAAGAGGTCGTCGCGGCGAGTGCCGTCTCCGACACGGTCTACAT
>JAGQQT010000270.1 GCA_020426065.1 Planctomycetaceae bacterium
GGATTAATGTTTATTCGAACCAGGCCTGTAACAACCTGTGGGACATCAAAACCCCCTATGCTTCTCTGCACAAAGGTGGTGCCCAGTTTACCCTGGGCGATGGCAGTGTCCGCTTCCTGAGCGAAAACATTGACCTGACCACTTACCGTCGTCTGGCTCACAAAGATGACGGAAACGTTGTCGGAGAATTCTAATTCCGGCTGAGCGATTGGCTGAAATCAGAGCAGGCCGTCATCTGATAAGGATGGCGGCCTGTTTTTTTTGTAGCTGCTGAGAACACTGCCGGCGATCCGGGCAGGTTCGGATTGTATCGACTGTATTCATTTTAAGTTCACTACCGCTGAAAGTGGGCGGAGACTGGCCAGAAAGGATTTGCCATTTTCATTTTGAGACTCTCGTGAAGTCGATGGAGTAATTGATTGTATTGCATTCATGTGATCACCTGCGCGCATCACAGGAACGGGGAGTCATTCCATGGTGAAATCATTCTTTTATGGTCTGGGGGCGATTCTGCTTGCAGGTTCAACCCTGCAGGCCGGCCACGAATCCTGTGTGGATAGCTGCTATCCCATGCCCAATATGATTGGGGATTTCATCACACTGCCGGATGGACTGGTGAATCCCGCTAACCAGTTCGACTATGCAGTGATGGTACATAACTCCGGTGGAGTCAGTCGTACAAAGGCGTCGCAGAACAATAATATTCTGCCGCAGGATCGGTTATTCCTGGATACTTCCTGGTCCGATGATGCCCTGTTTGATGCTTCCAATAACGCCCGTTCTCACGAAGTGTATCGGACCAATTTCGGGTTCGAAAAAGTCTTCCAGGACGGACTGAGTTCCGTCGAACTGCGTTTGCCCATGATCAATGGCTACGACAGTAACGCCAGTGCCCTCATCAACAGCCAGGCCGCTTTGGGGACCCAGTTCGGGAATCTTTATGTCGGCGGGAAGCGGGTCCTGTGGCAGGATGGTGAAAGCACACTGACTGCCGGACTGGGTGTGACGCTGCCGACTGGGAACTCGACCGATTACGTTTTCATGGGGAATACCTTCGTTAACATTGAAAATGAAACGGCATTTCTGAAACCGTACGTTGCCTACAGCCATCAGAATGGAGCTTCCTTCTTTCAGGTCTGGTCCGAACTGGATCTGGCAGTGGGAGGTAATGATGTCTATAACGGGAATGTCTTCCTGGGTGAGTATCAGCAGCAGAACCTGTACGCCCTGGACATGCAGGTGGGACGCTGGCTCTATTACAATCCGAATGCCAGCGGATTGGTGAAGGGAGTCGCTCCGATCGTTGAGCTGCATTACACCACAACCATCAACGACACCGATAATATCAACCTTGTGCAGAACTATCGAAATCCGTTCAACCGGATGGATTTCTGGAATGTGACGATGGGAATGCAGGCCCAGGTTGGGGAAGCTTCCAACCTTCGTCTGGCCGCTTCATTGCCTGTCCGCAACGGCAGCCAGGATGAAACTCATGCTTCGGACCTGACGCTGTTTCTGCAGTGGGATATCATGCGATAGAGCAGGCAGGTCTCCCGCAGCAGCATAACATTTAAAAAAGACCTTCTCATTTTCGGAGAAGGTCCTTTTTATTTGACCAGAGTCCGCAGGGTGGCCCGGAAGAATTCCGGGCGGCGAACACGTTTCAGGCTGCGGTACAATCGCCGAATAACCTTGGCCTCAGCTTCTTGTTCGATTACTTCTGCAAAACGGACACGTGATGGTTGGCTGTACGATTTCTCGCAGCCTTTGACGGACTTCGTCCGCCCGGATTTCATCCAGGCTACCCACTGGTGACTTTATGTTTGACGAGATTCAGGCAGATCAAACCGTACTGGTGTTCGTGGCCATGGCCTGCGTATTGTTGCTCTGTTTCCGTTTGTGCAGCCGGCGTTTGATCAGGCGGTTCCATTCCAGAATAGGCCAGGCGACCATGTCCATGGCTCGAGTGGGAACTCGCCGGGCACCCATCTCCGCACGACAGGTTCCGGGGACGTAATAGGTCCCAAAGATAACGTCCAGAAACGGAAAGATGTTGGCCAGGTTCTTTCCGTAAGCGGCCGGTTCATCGGCGTGATGCCAGCGATGGAAGCGAGGTGAGGCGATCAGGTATCGCAGAGGTCCATGATCCCAGTCGAGATCCATGTGCGTGTACATGTTGTGCAGGATGCGAAGTCCGGCAATTCCTCCCAGGACTTCAAAGGGGAGGCTGAGCCAGGTGAGCAGTATCAGATAGGACATCTGCATCACAAAAGGTTCCAGCAGATGCACGCGACCGGTGGTGAGCACCGTCGGATGCGGGTCGCTGTGATGAATGGCATGGATCGGCCATAACCAGCGGGAATAATGCATCAGTCGATGATTCCAGTAATCGGAGAAATCGATGGCCAGCAAAACCAGTCCCATCAAAATCCAGACAGGAAACCCCTGCCAGATGGCAGGATCAAGATGGGGAATCGGCAGCCGGCCATAAAATGCCTCCGCACACCCAACCAGAATGGCAAACAGCGGGGCCAACGCTCCGTTCATCAGAATCATCAGGAGATTGGCAAAGCAGGATTCAAAAGCCAGATCCGACCAGAAGCGTCGGCAGCGATGGGCTATCCAGGTGACGGCCAGCACAACCGCACTGGCCAGCAGCATCAGTGAGGTTCCATCAATCTTTTGCAGCCAGTGGGTGATCACATTCAGGGCAGACATGCTGATCCTTCAACCGGAAAAATACAGAGACTCCTGCCTGAAACTTAGAACATGGGAGGAAGTGAAAATGGCAACCACAGAGGAAGCAGCGGGGATGACGGGAATGTCTGGTGTGCCGGTTACGATTATGACAATTCTGACGATGGTGTGGGTTTGATCTGAGATGGGTCAGAATGCAAAAACAGGACCTCAGACAATTCTGTCCAAGGTCCTGTTCGTATCACTCGTTTTTTTTTTGATCGTATTCTGGTGCTTTGCCAGAGATCATCGCTTTATCAGTAGATGTCTCGGCCCCGTCCTGCCAGGCGATCCAGATCGAAGCGGATGGTTTCGACTCGACCGCAATCGCAACGGATGACCTGCATCCGGACAACCCCTCGGGCTCGCAGCATGGCTTTGTTCCAGTCATGCTCGCAATCGATCCGCAAGCCATCAACCCCCTTGATGACATCGCCATTGACCAGTCCGATCTGTTCGGCCAGAGAGCGGCAGCTCACTGCTTCGACCAGCATGCCGTCGCAGATAATTCTTCCCTGAAAGCCAAGCCGTAATGGTTCACGCTGCAATTCGCAGGCAGGAGGTTGTGGAAGACGAACCCGCTCAGAGACATAACCCTGATTCCAGCCAGCATTGATCTGCAGGTAAGGAGAAGCACCAAAGCGGCTTTGTGCTGAACAGCTGCCTGCCTGGGTATTTGATGTAATGGTCAGTCCGCAAACGGTCACAATTGCCAGAGTCATCAATGTGCGAGTCATGTTTCTGTTCCTGTCCTGGGTGTTATCGAAATCATCGAACCCGTCCGGGTTTATGTTTGAGTGATTCATTTTCACTCGTGTTGGCTGATAACAAACCAAGCGGAAAGCAGCTGGCAGGAGGGACATGGTTTTCGGAAAATCAGTCGGAATATGCCCCAACAAACTCTTCGATGGCGTCAAACATCCCTTCCCAGGTGTATTGTTTGGCCACGGTTGCTACCGGAAGTCCCAGTTTTTTCAGCTCCTGAGCGGTAATCGGGCTGATGGCCACCAGTTTGAGGTTAGTGCCGAGTTGAGCACGATATTCTGGCGGGAATAGCTGAGCAAACTGCCGGGCGATGGCCGGGCTGCTCAAGCCGATCCAGTCCAGTTCTCCCCGCTCCAGCAGATGTTGAACCTCGGGCGAAAATTGATTGACATCCTGATGCTGATAAACCACGACTTCATCAACCGTGATCCCGTTTGCTTTCAGCGCCTCGACCAGAACATCCCGGCCCCGATTTGCCCGTGGCCATAACACTAGCCCTTGAGGTTTCCTGGCAAGCAGACTTTCAGCCAGCGATTCCGAACAGTAGGAATCCGGAGTGAGGTCCGCCCGCAGCGAATATTTTTCGAGCGTAGCCGCAGTGGATTCGCCGATGCAGGCGATTTTTGTCCGGGCGAGCAGGCGAGAGTCTCTTCCTCGTTCCCAGATTCGTCCCAGAAAGGATTCCACACCATTGCTGGAGGTAAAGATCAGCCACTCATAACGCTCCAGCTGATCGATGGCATTATCCACTGCAGTCCAGTCAGCGGGAGGATGGATCTCGATGAGCGGCATGAGAACCGGTTGAGCACCGCGAGCGACAAGACTTTGAATCTGCGGATCCATCTGGCCAGCAGGTCGGGTAATCCCAATTCGCAAACCAAGCAGTGGTTTTTTCTCAAACCAGTTGATGCGACTGCGCAACTCGACGGCCGGTCCGATAACAATCAGAGAGGGTGCTACCAGTTTACCCTGCAGCACCTTTTGGGGAAGTTGATCGATTCGATCCGAAACAACTCGCTGATGCGGCGTCGATGCCCGGGTGATGACCGCCGCCGGCGTCTCTTCGGCCAGGCCCGCTGCCAGCAGCGCATCGACAATGTGTTGCAGGCGATGCAATCCCATATAGAACACCAGTGTTCCGGGAAACTGGGCCAGCAACTGATAGTCCAGTGCCGATTCGCTTTTGTCAGGATCTTCGTGTCCGGTAATCAGGCAGACTGCCGAGGCATGGTCCCGATGCGTTAACGAGAATCCGGCGTACTCGGCGGCGGCAGTGGCTGCGGTGATTCCAGGGACGACTTCAAAATCGATGCCAGCAGCCGCCAGGGCCTCCGCTTCTTCGCTCCCTCGGCCAAAGATGTAAGGATCTCCCCCTTTGAGCCGGACCACTGTTTTTCCCAGCCGGGCCTCATCAATCAGACGCTGGTTGATCTGTTCCTGTTCGAGTGTTCTGCGTCCTGCCAGATCCGCCCGAGCGGTTCGCTCCGCTCTGGCTTTTGTGTGCCGTAACAGCAATGGATTGACAAGGCCGTCGTAGAGGATGAAGTCGGCTTTCTCCAGGCATTCCTTCCCCTTGAGAGTCAGCAGGCCAGGATCGCCCGGACCTCCACCAACCAGATAAACCTTGCCATATTGGGAGGATGTTTCGTTCATGCGTTGTGATTTCATCATCGAAGAGTTGTTCAACGCACGCGATTGTAAAGCCGAAGCTCATCCTGCCCAAGTCTTGTACATTGGTTCTGTTTGAGATGGACTGTAATCATGGTGTGCCAGTGGCTCTGCCAGTGTTGTGAATGAGAGTAAGACACACTGGCAGAGCCAGTGGCACCCTGCTTCCTCTTGAAACGATAAGTGTTTTATGTTTCTGAAGCACTACACTAAAGCTGTTTGGCTCCAGGTCGGCCATTTTCGATGACGAAAGAGGCCTTGGTGATCAGTTCCGAGCCCGGTTTATCCACAACGGGTGTGGTTTGGAAGTGAGTGGTCCAGGTTTCGGGAGTCAGTTCGCAGGAGACATATCCCCGGTTCGAATTGTACCAGCGTACGAAACTGTTCTGGCTGACGGCACGTTCGTATTCCGGAATCACATTTCCACCGTTTCCACCGGAAGTCATGGCTGTGCCAACCAGTTCCGTGCCGACGAGAGGTGAATCAGGATCTTCAAAGTTGAGCTGCAGGTCATTCACCCAGTTGAGATGAATGTCTCCTGTCAGAACAACCGGATTGGGGATCTTTCGATCATGGAAGAAGTTCAACAGTCGTCGTCGGCTGATTTCATAGCCTGGCCATTGATCCATGCTGTAACGTTTGTCTTCACCTTCACCCCGATTGAGCGGGGCGAAC
>JAGQQT010000271.1 GCA_020426065.1 Planctomycetaceae bacterium
GCCGATCGCTGGTACGAGGGAGATCCAGCACTGGTAACAGCTTATTCACTGCTGGCACTGGCCCATTGTGATCCGACACCAGAACTTCCGTAAGTGAGGACGGAAACCAGTCAATAAAAAACGCCAGGCAGAAACACCTGGCGTTTTTTTATGTTTACTGACCAGTCAGGGGTCAGGGCATCAGTCGCATTTCTGCAGACAATCCACCCGCTGCCGGAATGTAGGCATTGGTCACATAATCCATCACCATGCGGTCGGCATTGAAACGCCAGCCGAGTGTTTTCACGGAGTGTTTCATGCGACTGATCCAGTTCAGGGGCAGGTCATCATTATCCCGCTCGTAGTACAGCTTGATGATCTCGTTTTCCAGGACGTTCATCAGGCTTTCTGCGTCCCGCTTGTCCTGGATATCGTTGTTGACATGAATATGGCCATCACCAATCGCGAAGCCGTTCATGCCATCGTAGGCTTCCGCCCACCAGCCATCGAGAACTGAAAAGTTCAGTCCGCCGTTCAAAACGACTTTCTGACCGCTGGTTCCGGAAGCTTCGAGAGGACGTCGTGGATTGTTCAGCCAGACATCAACCCCCTGAACCAGATGCCGGGTGAAGTTGATGTCGTAGTCTTCCAGAAACGCGATCCGGTTCCGGAACTGTGATGTTTCGGAAAGCTTGACGATCTTCTGCAGAATCGATTTTCCATTTTCATCTGCCGGGTGCGATTTCCCGCAGAAGATGAACTGCACGGGTCGCTTGGCGTTGTTGGCCAGTTCGGCCAGTTTTTCCGCATCCTGCAGAATCAGGTCGGCCCGTTTATAGGGAGCAAATCGACGGGCAAAACCAATCGTGAGGGCTTGTGGATCCATCAGTTCCGAAAGGCGGGCGATTTCTGCATCAGAGGCGTTCTTGCGGGCGGCCTGCCTCATCAGGCGACTGCGGGTGTAAACAATCAGACGAGCTTTCAGCGCCTGGTGGGTTTCCCACAATTCCCCGGGAGTGACCTGTTCAAAACCAGCCCAGTTTTCCGGTTCCCCGGTGTGCAGATACCACTCCGCCGGGAGAACGCGATCGTAAATGACCCTCATCTGAGTGGCGAGCCAGGAGTTGACGTGCACCCCGTTCGTAATGTGCCCAATCGGAATTTCATCTTCACTGCGCCAGGGCCACAGGCAGGCCCACATTTTCCGGGAAACGACTCCGTGCAGGTTGGACACGGCGTTGGAGCGGCGGGATGTTTTGAAGGCCAGAACCGTCATGCAGAACGATTCGTGATGATTCTGTGGATCGACCCGCCCCAGGGCCATCAGGCCATGATGATCCAGGCCAAGTGCATCTGCCATGGAACCGAGATGTTCATCCACCAGGCCTCCATCAAACCGGTCGTGTCCTGCGGCCACGGGAGTGTGCGTGGTGAAGACGCCAGAAGCTGCCGTTTCGCGGAGAGCATCATCAAACGACATGCCGTCCCTGACGATCCGCTGACGAATCACTTCCAGCCCGGCAAAGGCGGAGTGCCCTTCATTCATGTGAATCACGCGGGGATTGATTCCCAGGGCATCCAGCATGCGGACGCCACCGATCCCCAGGAGCAGTTCCTGTCGGATACGGGTCCGCTGATCTCCCCCGTAAAGGCGGGCAGTCAGCTTGCGGTTTTCCGGAGTGTTTTCCGGGATGTTGGCATCCAGCAGGAAGAGTCGAACCCGGCCGACCATGACACGCATCACGCGGGCATAAATTTTTTCATGGCGGGTTTCGACCGAAATGATGATGTCTTTGCCACTCGAATCCTTGAGTGTATGCAGTGGCATCGTGGCGGGGTCCACTTCCGTGTAGACTTCCTGCTGCCAGCCATCCTCGTCGATTGTCTGGGAGAAATAACCTTCATGATAGAACAGACCGATGCCGACCAGCGGAACACCGAGATCAGACGCACTCTTGAGATGATCCCCGGCCAGCACGCCCAGACCACCAGAGTAGACTCGCAGTGATTCGTGCAGACCGAATTCGGCTGAGAAGTAGGCGACCGGACGGAAATTGAGCAGGCCGGCGTGGGTATCTCCCCAGGTTGAACGGGAGGCCAGGTATTCACGGAAGCGACGGTAAGCCCAGTTGATTTTGGAATGGAGCACTTCTTCCCGGACCCGCTTTTCCAGTTTTTCCGGAGTGTACTCCTTGAGCAGTTGCACGGGGTTCTGGCTGAGCTCTGCAAAGCGGATGGGATCGATGCGGCGGAAGATATCATCCAGTTCTGGCTGCCAGCTCCACCAGAGATTTCCGGCAATTTCAGTCAGCTTGGCGTGGGCAGTCGTTTCAATGGCCATGGTTCGCGTCCTTCATGGTGCAGAGTGACGTCATTCGTTGAGTGGACGAAAAGAACTCATTACAGAAAGATAGTAACAACCTGTTCTTGATGGTTGGAAAGAATCCTGAACGTTGGAAGCTTCTCCTCACCTCTGGTTAGAGTACGGTTTCTGCCAGACCTGAAAGATCCGGCTCACTAACTCCGAGCGGATTATAGACTGCTCACTGGTAGTACCGGAAGGTTATCTCCAAGCCCAAACCCCAAAGATTGTCACGTTCATGGATTTCGATATGTTAGCGCATCAGGAGCCAGAGCACCCCTCCGCAAACGAATCCTTACTCGTTCTGACAGCGGCGGTGTTCCTGACAATGTGGTTCTGGCTCTCGTTGTGGCTGGGAGGAGGGTTGATTGGAGGAGACGTTTATTCCTACTACTTTCCCCAGAAAACGTACTACTCGGCCTGTCTGCAGGAAGGCCGCATTCCATTGTGGAACTCGCTGGTGGGGCACGGCTACCCTCTGCTGGCAGAGAGCCAGACGGGAGTCTTCTATCCGTTTTCTTTAATACTTTACCGATACCTGGATGCCAATACCGCGTACAACGTGAACCATCTGCTGCACTACGTTCTTGCATTTCTGGGGGTCTATTTTGTGGCCCGAACTCTGGGGCAATCTTCTTGGGCGTCTGGTCTGGGAGCACTCGGGTTTGTGTATGGGTGGTTTCCGGCCCGCTGCTGCCTGGAATGGGCGATTGTCACCGGCTGCTATCTCCCCTGGGCGTTTCTGTTCCTGCTCCGTTACTTCCAGACGTTTCATTCCCTCTGGCTGCTGGGACTTTCTCTGTTACTTTTCCTGCAACTGCTGGCCGGGCATTTTCACCTGGCCTTTATCACGCACCTGGTCCTGATCTTCTGGATCTTGCGGGAAGGGGTTCTCCAATTCCGGAAGCGGAATACCTCATCCGATGCCCAAGTTGAATCTGCATCTTCCGATGAGATGCAGGCAGGAAGGAAATGGGCGTTGACCCGGATTGGTTTACCACTTGCTGCTGTGGCGTTCGCCTTTGGGTTGGCTGCTGTCCAGTTGTTGCCGACCTGGGAGTTGACCCGGCACAGCCAGCGTTCCGAAGGAGCCTCAACTCACTTTCGACCAGCTGAGGGGCACATTCCTCCGAGGTATCTGTCTCAACTGGTACTCCCCTGGTTGTGGTACACCGAGATGTCTGAACTGAATACCGAGCTGAATCGCCGGGGGATGCTCGATTACCCGGCTTCGACCAATCCCGTTGAAGCTCACCTTTATATTGGGTTCGTCCCTGCGCTGCTGGCCCTGATTGGCATCTTGGTGTTAGTACGAAGTCGGGAGCAAACCAGCTCACACGATCGCTGGTTCCTTGTCATGCTGCTGCTGTCTTTGTTGATGTCCACCGGGTGGCTGATGCCTCTGCTGGGAGATCTGCCCGGATTCCGCTTCTTCCGAGGCGTGGGACGATATGGGATTGTTGCGGCCTTCGCTCTTTCTCTGCTGGCGGGTCGAGGCTGGGATGCACTACTGGCAAGTCGATCGTCCTGGCAGACATCCCTCGCAGCCGTTGCTGTCGGCCTGATCACGCTGATTGACCTTTCGATTGTCAGTCAGCATGTCACCTATGCGTTCATGGTGGATCAAACTCCGATCACATTGAGAGATCAAAGCCCCGTGAAAGAACTCGTGACCCGGGAAACTTCTCTGCCTCGCCTGTTTGCCCCCGGAGCAAATTTGATCACCGTGACCGGAGTTGCCTCGACACCGGTTTATCTGGGGCTGGGACCAGCCGAATACTTTGATGAACAGTTGATGTACCCGAGCACCGAACCGACTGATGATCCGGTTCAGCGTTTTTCTGCTGAACAGATTCAATGGTTGCAGAAAGCGGGGGTCACACACGTGCTGGGATTTGTTCCCCCAGATCCTGCTGTCGTGGAGCTGCAACTGATCTGGTCGGGAGTCGATCCCTTTCTGAACTCCGCCTGGGGCCGACAGGAGCCGTTGTTTGTGTCCAGATTGAATGGAACTCGCGGACGATTCGCTTTGGAATCTCCTGCACCCGATGATCAGATCCAGTGTCAGGCCTATTCCGATCAGGAAATCGTGCTGCAGGTTTCGACCGCCCAGGGCGGGCTATTGATCCTGACTGATTTATTTGATCCCGACTGGCAACTCATGGTCGATTCCGGACCTGCAGAAATGCTCAGACAGGATGGAATGTATCGGGGTGTGCAGATTCCACCTGGTCAACATGAGGTCCGGTGGAGTTATGCTCCGTGGTCTTATCGGGCTGGCAAACTCGTCTCAGGTGTATTTTTTACAATCTGGCTCGGTCTTCTGGTGACCCTCCTGTTGTCGCGAAAACGCCACGAAAACCCTGTAAATAAAGGGTGAAATTGAATCGCTGCCGCAAGAGGCCATCTGGAGGAGCCTGGCCTCGCATCTGCTTTTTCACCTCCTCAGGTCGCATCTGGACGGGTTTGGGAAATCCGGATACAACTCGGACCGATTCGCGGGGGGCGAACAGTCTACTCGCGTGACACTATCTTCCTCTGGCTTTCCTGCCGGTAAAGACTCTTCCTGACCCTGAGTTTATTTCCGTCTCCGGAGCGCGTCCCATGCGTCACCGTTTGGCAATTATCTTGCCAGTTTATATCGCAATCATTACGGCATCGCTGTTTACAGCGTACTGCCTGCGTTTTGATTTTCGTATCAACGATGAGATCCGAAATCATTTTCTTTCCCTGCTGCCGATTCTGATTGTCAGTCGTCTGCTGGCCACCTTCGTTCTGGGTGAATGGAAACGATCCTATCGCCACGCATCGGTAACGGATGCCGTTTATACAACTGGTGTCTGCCTGCTTGTTTCCGGCCTGCTGCTGCTGGGGCATTACGTCATTCCCCCCACGACCTTGCTGATTCCACGCTCCGTGATTCTGATTGACCTGGTCCTGTGTGTCCTGTTCATGGTTGGCTTCCGGCTGGTTTGCCGCATGATCTGGAGTCGAGGCCTCCGTTCGGAACGCAAAGTCCAGACAGAACCCGCTCTCATTTTCGGAATTGATGAAAATGCGATCGGCATCTGGAAAATGGTGATGGCCAGCAATGGGCGTCTGGGAAAATACCGGATTGTGGGATTTGTGAATCCCGGCCCCGAACGACAGCACTCGCTCATTGGTGGACAACCGGTTTATCCGCTCAACGACTGCTGGGAACAGTGCAGTGCGAAAGCTCAGCACATCCTGGTTCCGACAACCATTTCCGGTCGAGTGACCCGGGAACTGTTTCATCGCTGCCAGCAGGCAGATATGAAGTTACATAAAATTCCGACTGTCGATGAAATCGTGCAGGGACGTTTCCGCCTGGCCGTTCGCGATCTCGATATTGACGATCTGCTGCGTCGGCCGCCGATGAAACTCGATCTTTCCAAGATCAGCCATACGATTCGCGGGAAGTCGGTTCTGGTTACTGGAGGAGCGGGAAGTATCGGCAGCGAGCTCTGCCGCCA
>JAGQQT010000272.1 GCA_020426065.1 Planctomycetaceae bacterium
TGAAACCGAAGCAACGACTGGAAAAAACAGTAGCTCGCATTGGATATGGTGCACCCAACTTTCCCAATCCGTCTGCATATCAGGGCTCGATTCGCAATCTGAGTTTCTTCTCGCGTGAACTGACTGCTGAAGAGCTGGCCGAAAAATCAGACACACTGGAGAAGCCCCTCGCCCGCTGGCTGGCAGAAACAGATTCGAAGGGTCCTGCCATGGATCGAATGGAAGATGCTCATCATCCCCATGCGGGAAAGAATCTGGTGGCAGGCATCGTCGGGCAGACCTCCGGGTGCCAGTTTGAGGCGGACGAAAACCGACTCTGCCTGCAGATCCCGGCCTCAGCTGAACCTCGCACAATCACGGTCTGGATTGGACCAGTTCCGGAAAATCATGATCAGGAAACAACTCGTGTCCTCAAGCAATGGCAGGACATGATTGATCATCAAATCCAAAGATCAGACTTGTTAAAAAACACGAATGACTTCCGTCCTCTCTGGCCAGAAAAACTGACCACCATTGTGGAAAAGGGGAGTATTGATGATAACGGCTTCGCGATCGATATCCTCACGCCACCTGAGCCCAATCCGTGGCTGGCTCGATTGAGATTCTCCGGACTCGACTTCTATCCCGATGGCGATCGCATGGCTGTCTGTACATGGGATGGCGATGTCTTTCTTTTAAGCGGACTTGCTCAGCTGGATCGAGAGCAGTCAGCCGTATTGACGTGGCAGCGGATTGCCTCGGGATTATTTCAGCCTCTCGGCCTGAAAATTGTGGATCAGGAAATCTATCTCACCTGCCGGGATCAGCTCGTCATACTGCGAGATATCAATGGCGATGGCGAAACAGATCGATATGACTGCTTCAATAACGATCAGCAGGTGACGGAGCACTTTCATGAATTTGCCATGGGGCTGCAGCGGGATGATCAGGGCAATTTTTATTATGCCAAATCGGCCCGTCATGCAAAAACCGCACTCGTGCCTCATCATGGCACACTGCTGCGTGTCTCTCCCGATGGCTCTTATACCGAGATACTGGCCACCGGATTCCGAGCGGCAAATGGAGTTTGTCTTAATCCGGATGGAAGTTTCATGGTCACCGATCAGGAAGGACACTGGAATCCGAAGAATCGAATCAACTGGGTTATGCCGGGAGAGTTTTATGGAAACATGTATGGCTACCACGACGTGACAGACGAATCGGATGAGGCCATGCAGCCTCCTCTCTGCTGGATCACGAATGAGTTTGATCGTTCCCCTTCCGAATTGCTCTGGGCTGAAAGTGAGCAATGGGGCAATCTGAATGGAACTCTGATGAATCTCTCCTACGGATACGGAAAAGTCTATACCGTTCCACACCAGAAACTCTCAGAATCAGGTCATGTCCAGGGAGGAATGTGTCCACTCCCGCTGCCCCAGTTTCCGACGGGTACGATGCGAGGAAGATTTCATCCGCTCGATCACCAGCTTTACATTTGCGGACTGTTCGCCTGGGGCAGCAGCCAGCAGGCCAAAGAAGGCGGTCTGTATCGCATTCGCTACACCGGCCAGGGTGCGACCATGCCCACAGCAATTCAGGCGACTCCAGACCGAATCCAGGTGACGATCAGTGATCCGCTGGATGCTCAGGCGGCGAGAGACGTGAACCACTACGCGTATAAAGCCTGGTCACTCAAGAGAACCAAAGATTATGGCTCCAAACATTACGATGAATACGAGTTGGAAATCGAGTCGGCAGAAGTTTCAGATGATGGTCACACTCTGATCCTCACTATTCCCGGACTCAAGCCAACGTGGTGCTACGAACTGAAGTGCAACCTTAAAACCGATACCGGACGATCTGTGGAAAGAATCATTCACGGCACGATTCATCAGCTTCCCTGAGCGGACACGAGCAGAATTCAGTTCTCTCGATGTCATGAGAACTGGTTGTGAACCGTTTTCTGAAGCATTGACATCTCCCGGTGTACCTCAATGAAATCCATCACGATGCAATCATGTTTCACAACCTTCATTCTGCACATCCTGCTCATCGCTGCGTTATCGGCAACATCTGGCCAGAAAGCCATGAGCCAGGAACGGAAAACTGCATATGAGGCCGATGTGATTGTCTACGGCTCTACTCCAGGTGGATTCTGTGCAGCGATTGCTGCGGCACGTGAAGGGGCAACAGTACTGCTCCTGGAACCGACGGACCACATTGGCGCAATGAGCACAGGTGGATTGAGCCACTGCGATTCGAACCAGATGGTCCGCAGCACAGTGATGGGACTCTTTGATGAATGGCACAAACGTGTGGTCAAGGATTACACCGATCGTGGCTTGAAAGCACCATACGATCCGACCCGAAAAGACCAGTCGAAATGGACTTTCGAGCCACATGTTGCAATGCGAGTGACGCTGCAGATGCTCGATGAAGCCGGTGTCAAGGTATTGACCGAGCGGTATTTGCTGTCCGTCACCAAAGAAGGTCCGCGAATAAGATCGCTCATCACAAAAAATGGCACATTCACCGCCCGGGTATTTGTTGATGGCACCTACGAAGGGGACCTGATGGCGGCTGCAGGAGTCGACTGGACGATCGGTCGCGAAAGCCGCGAAGAATACGGTGAGTCCCTGGCTGGAAAGCAGTATCCGAAACAAAAAATGAACATCAACGGCTTTGACGCAGAGGGCAGGTTGCTGCCATTGATCACAACCGATTCCGCTGCTGATGAGGAATCCGGTGACAGCAATGTCATGACCTATAGTTTCCGGTTGTGCCTGACTGAAGCCCCGGACAATCTTGTGCCGATCCCCAAGCCAGACCACTATGATCCCGCACGTTTCGAGGTCGTGCGTCGTGCACTGAAAGCGGGAGAAAAACGGATCGGTTTCGATCTTTACCCCCTGCCCGGTGGCAAACTCGATGGGAACAATTCGATTGGTGGACAGTTCTCACTGGGGCTGGTCGGCGGAGGAAACGACTGGCATCTGGCCGATGAAGCAGAAAGAAAGAGTATCTGGGAAGCCCATAAACAGTACACACTCGAATTCATTCACTTCCTCACCACCGATCCGGCAGTGCCGCAGGAAACACGGGACCGCTACGCCAGACTTGGATTTTGTCGTGACGAATTTGCCAGCTACAACCACTTCTCCCCAGCACTCTATGTACGCGAGTCACGTCGCATGCAGGGGATGTACATCATCTCCCAGAAAGATATTCTGGAAGAGCCGGAGAAAGACGATCCGATTGCAATTTCATCCTTCCCCATTGATTCCCATGACTGCCAGCGGATCGCATTCAAGGATGGGGGCGTGAGCAATGAAGGGACAATCTTTCCAGTGAGACGAATCCCTGGACAGGGATTCGCCTATCATGTCCCGTATCGCTCCATACTGCCCCGTCCTGAACAATGTGATAACCTCCTCGTCCCAGTGGCACTTTCGTGTACTCATGTTGGCATCTCATCACTGAGGATTGAAGGAACCTGGATGGTCATTGGACAGGGAGCAGGCATTGCGGCAGCGCTTGCGGCGAGCCAGGACCATGCAGTACAAGAACTGGATTATCAAATACTTCGCTCGAGACTCCTGGTCCAGCAACAGGTGCTGGAATTGCCTGCCGTTCCCGAGTTCGCCCCATCGAGCGATTCCATCTCTGCTAAATCACTCCCGGGTATCATTCTCGATGATTCGCAGGCAACCCTCACCGGTAACTGGTCTCGTTCCACAAATTTCAAACCGCATATTGAAAACGGATATCTTTTCAGTGGAGAGAAAGAGTCCCCCGCGAACAGGGAGCAGATCGCAACAGCCAGCTTTCGAATCAAGGTTCCCGAGTCGGGTGAATATCAACTGTTGATGGCCTATTCAGCTCACGAAACCCGTGCCATAAATGTTCCTGTGACTGTCAGCTGCGGAACATTCACAAAAAAGTTTGCTGTCAATCAGACGCAACCTCCTCCGCCCGGCCAGCTGTTTGCTCCTGTCGGCAACATACAACTTGACAATGAGCACGAAACGATCATCTCCATTAGCAGTGAGAACACCACAGGATTTGTCATCCTGGACGCCCTGCAATTGCTCCCGAAATAATCACAAGTACCCATGTCCAACCTAATCATGAAAAGCTGACGGGCTTCTGATCCAAACCAGATCGAGTTGGTTCGAGGAGCGATCTGTGCAAAATGTCACTCTGCTTCCTGATGATACGGTTTTCCCATTTCGAATAGCTGCAAACGGCTCCTCAGCAGATTTACCCGTTCTGGATCCTCAGCCAGTTCCATTGCCTGCTTCTCATATTTCACTGCTGAGGTATAGTCACCCGCTTCTGCGTAAGCAGCAGCCAGTGTGTCGAGATACTCTTCATCACTCCAGTTGGTTAATTCGCAAGCCGTTAATGCGGATTTGACTGCCGCCTCTCCATTCCGGAGCGTCCCATCTGGAGAAGTTGCCAACGCCCAGGCCAAGGCATTGTGGGCCACTGAAAACCGGGGACTGATTTCAACGGTCGCCTGCCAATCCGCGATCGCCTGCTTCAACTTGCCGATCTTCTCGTAAGACAACCCACGATTGTAAAAGGCAGCTGGATCACGAGAGCGTTCCAAGGCCTTGCTGTAGTCTGAAATCGCCGTTTCATACTTTTCGAGAGTAGAATAAATCGTGCCACGGCGGTAATAACTGTAACCCGTAATCCGGTCTTCGACTCCTCGCTCAATCAATGCTGTGAAGTCATTCAAGGCTTCAGTCAGTTTGCTGGAATCCTGAAAACAGGTTGCCCGGTACATGAGTGCCATCGCATCTCCAGGGTCATGCTCAAGGACCTGATTGAAATCAGCGATTGCTTCGGTATAGCGTTTCAGCTCCATGTATGTCCTGGCCCGGTCATGGAGAATCTGGCTGTCACCAGGTTGCGCAAGAATCGCAGCGTCGTAATCCTTAAGTGAAGCCTCATACTGTTTCAACAAGAAATAGACCTGACCTCTGCGTTTCAGGGCGGCGGAGAGCTTGGGATGAAGTTTTAAGACTCCACTATAATCCTCAAGGGCCAATTGAAGTTGCCCCTGCATCTGGTAAGTGATTCCACGATTCATCAGTGCAGACAATTGAGCGGGATTGATTTCTAAAGCTTTTGTATAATCAGCCACAGCTTTCTCTGCCACACCTGACTGCAGCCAGCAGTGACCTCGATTGACATAGCAGTCAACGCAATTCGGTTCCACATTGATCGCAGCAGTGTAGTCCTCGATGGCTTTCTCGTAGAGTCTGCTGCGGAGTTCAATCTGACCGCGATGCTGCAAAGCCTGCAGATGATCTGGGGCCAGTTGCAGAGTGGCATTGTAATCTGCCATGGCCTTGTCAATTTCACCCGCTTTCTCATAGGTGATTCCGCGATTGAATAACAGACTCGAATTCTCCGGGTCGAGTTTGATAGCGTCATTGAAATCTGAAATGGCTCGTTGAGGCTCCCCCTTCATGGACCAGCAGAATGCTCTTTCATTGAATGCAGACACAGAGGGCTTGATTGCGATAACAGCTGTGAAGTCTGCAATAGCCTTATCGAACTGGTCCATCGAGAGCCAGATCATCGCTCGAGCCTGCAGGTCTTCCAGACTTTGAGGATCCTTTTCGATAGCTGTTGAAAAGAACTTAATCGCCTCCTCCGGCTTCATGACGGTATTCCGACTCAGCCATCCAGTCCGATTCGTGCGAATCCGGATCTGGTCTTCCCTGACTTCCTGGACAATCAGTGGTGTCCCCTTATCGACTGTTCCGACAACCTGATTTTCAAATGTGAAATCAGTCGTTTTGATAACAATGACCCTGTCGCCTGGCTGAAACTCATC
>JAGQQT010000273.1 GCA_020426065.1 Planctomycetaceae bacterium
AGGAAGGGATTGAAGGGAGCCGCGACCTGCAGGACTTCCTCACTGGAGAGCGATTCCAGTGGTTTATCCTGTTTTGCCAGGGCATTTTTGATAGCCCAGGTGGATACATCCAGTCCGATTTCACTATCTGTAAATGCCGGAATAAAAACCGGAACCTGATTCCGGTAGGCACTGCGGAGAATCCCCGGACCTTCGTCGCGGCGGTCCAGTTCTTCACCCAGGGCCCGGCACAATCGAGCGGAGGACCAGACTCCCCCTTCCGGCTCATAATCATTGAGTACCTTGCGGACAACGACTTCAACATTGTTGAGGTTCGATTCCATTTCGAGTGTGTCGTAAATCCGGTTATAACCGAGCTCAAACAGATCCTCATCCGATTTACGGGGATCGTAACGGTAATGAGTCAGGCCGATGGATTCGGTCAAACCGTGTGCCATCAATGCTCCAGTGGCAACCACACAGTTGACAATCCCGCGGTCGATCAACTCACAGAAAATCTGTCCCTGCTTGGCCACGGTCATGGCCCCGGACAGAGTCATGATGACCCGGCAGTTTTCGTTTTGGGCCATTTCAGCCAGAACGTCGAAGGCTTCACCAAGCTGACGACCGGCAAAAGCGGTTTTGGACATGGCGGTCAGCAGTTCACTGAAATTCTGGGCCCGGCCAACATCGATTGGCTCCAGGGGAACCAGTCCATCATCTCGACCATCATGCAGCTGGCGATGTGCGGGGGTCTGCTCACTCATTGAAACGACTTTCATAATCGGTAGTGGGAACTTCAGTCTGATCTTCAGATTTGTAGGCAATCTGATCGAGTGTGACAAACTGAAGTGGCTGTTGGGTTGCCTGGCGGGTGTACTCGTGTGTTTTTTTGTGTTCCCAGTGAACGATCCAGTCGAGCAGGCCAGCCAGCCAGGGTTGTTCGTAGTATCCTAAATATGCCAGGAGTGTGACAGGAACCAGACGGGAATTCTTTTCGATGCTGCGGATGGCTTTCCTGGCCACGACATCGGCTGTGGTGGACAACCAGCGGGGAGGTTCTTTGGTGTCGGCCCCGCTGGGAACCAGCATGTTGTCAAATAATTGCGTGCGTACGAACCCCGGGCACAGGGCAGTCACGCCGAGTCCGTAGCGGGCGTAATCCATCCGCATCGCGAGCGATAAACCGATTAAACCATATTTCGAGCAATGATATGGGGCACAATTCTTGGTTGGGAAATATCCGTACATGCTGGCTATGTTCAGAATCTGGGAACGAGGATTGGCCAGCAGCAGCGGGAGCATGGCGTGGGACAGCCTCAGAGGGGCCATCAAATTGATCTGCAGTACCTGTTCAACCTGCTCTGCGGTCAATTGATCCATTCGTCCGTAATTGGCCACGCCCGCATTGTTGACCAGGATCTCCAGCCCGTCCATTCTCTCCTTCGCAATGGTTGCCAGCTGCTTTCCGGCGGAATCCTCTGTCAGATCACAGATCACGGTTTCGACCAGAATCTTTTCCCGGCGACATTCCTCAGCGATCTGTTCCAGCAATGTTTCCTGGAGGTCAACCAGCAACAAGTGGGTTCCCTTCCGTGCCAGCTGACGTGCCAGTTCCCGACCGATGCCAGAAGCAGCACCGGTGATCAGGGCACGTTTCCCGGTCACATTCCACATCAACACAGGCCTTGCTGCTGGTAAACTGTTTTTGTTGGGTTGTCAAAATCCTGACTCATGAGCTTTGAATTTTCCACCCCACGCAGGATAGACTATCGTATCAAGAATTTCGTATCGGTCATCTTGGAGACCAGCCTCCGGTACTATCCACGTCCGAAATTTCCTTCCAGGGGAGCCACCATGCCCAACTCAGCTGAAGCTTCACGTCGACAGTTTATGCAAACCGCTGCGATTACCAGTCTGGCAGGACTGGCCGTGCAGTCCTCCCTGTCATCAAAGGTCTATGCAGCAGAAGATAATGTCCTGAAAGTGGGTCTGGTCGGCTGCGGGGGCCGCGGGACCGGAGCCGCACGCGATACCCTTTCAGCAGATCCGCACTGCAAGATTGTTTCCGTCGGAGATATTTTTCCAGACGTTGCCGAAGCCACTGTACCACGGCTGAAAGCAACTGAATACGCTGACCGCGTTGATGTTACGCCGGATCGCATCTTCAGCGGATTTGATGCCTATCAGAAAGTGATCGATTCCGGAGTTGATATTGTGCTGCTGGCGACCCCTCCCGGGTTCCGCCCCATGCAGCTCGAAGCAGCAATCAAAGCTGGCAAACACGTCTTTTGTGAAAAGCCGGTCGCAGTCGATCCGGTTGGTTGCCGCCGCGTTTACGAAGCGGGTCAGTCCGCCAAAGATCAGGGGCTGACACTCGTTTCCGGTTTGTGCTGGCGATACGAAGACGGCATGAAAGAAATCATCGGTCGGATTCATGACGGTGCTCTGGGAGAACTCAAGGCTCTTTACAGCACCCGATACAACGCCGGTGTCGACAAGCGTCAGAACCGGACTGAAGGAATGTCCGATATCGAGTACCAGATTCGCAACTGGTACTACTACACCTGGCTGTCCGCAGACTTCTTCGCCGAACAGTTCGTGCATGAACTGGATAAAATGGCTTGGGTCATGCAGGATCAGTATCCGGATCGCGTTCTGTCCACCGGTGGTCGAGAAACCCGGACCGGAGATATCAACGGCAACGTGTTTGACCACATCGCCGCCACCTTCTACTACCCGAACGGTTTGCGTTACAGCGCCGCCTCCCGTCAGCAGCTCAGTTGCTCCAACGAGTTCCAGGACTGGGTTGTCGGAACCGAAGGAACCGCCGATCTGATGGCTTACTCCATCACCGGCAAAAACGAATGGAAGAAGCGGAAGAACGTCAACCAGATGTACCACAACGAGCATGTGGCCATGTACCAGTCGATCCGCAACCAGCAGGCTCTCAACAACACCGAATACATGGTGAAGAGCTCTCTGATGGGCATCATGGCCCGAATGTCGGCTTACACCGGGAAGGAAGTCACCTGGGAACAGGCCTGGAATTCCAAGCTGGACCTGAGTCCTTCCGGTTACACGTTTGACTCAAACCCGCCCAGCCACCAGGTTTCCGTACCAGGGGTTACTCCGCTCGTTTGAGTTGAGCTTTGAAACAGACTCCTGCAGAGCTGGATCTCCGGTCTGCAGGAGTTTTTTATGTGATCATTCCAGAAATCGAAGCATGACAGAAGCAGCAGCAGTAGGACCAATTCTCAGCCACGAAACCGTCATGAAGTGTTTTGTCCATTAAACATTGTCCGTCAGGGTGCCACTGCTGGCTTGTCCAGCAGTGAATTGCCTTCATTCCAACAGGATATTCATAAGTAAATCGTGCACTATTTCACCCTCCCTCCGGGAGGGTCGGCGAAGCCGGGGAGGGAAAGCACGGCACGGCTGGTCTCTACCGACCGCCGTAACCAAATCCAAACGCGATGAAAGTTTGTGCAAGCAACAGCAGATTGATGCGTGAGCAGAACAGACTGTAATGGATGCCATGTGGCAAAGAGGGTTGAATACACTTTTATCAATCATACGCACAATCCCCTCACCCTATTCCTCTCCCCGGAGGGGAGAGGGGACAAAGCAGTAGAGCAGAAGGCGAGTGTCGGCAGGATGAAAGGACCGGGATTACGATCGAAGCTGGATGTCCGTCGCATCTGGAAATGCCCCCGCACCGGGCGGATTCTGAAAACTCCCGGTTCCATTACCCAGCTCGTTTCTCCATTTTCCCAGGAGCCCTGCTGGATGCAGTATGTCGAGACTCAGCGAGTCAGTCGGCATCAGGCAACATTCGAGGAAATGCGTTCGCACATGACTGTCGAATGCTCCGACCTCCAAGATGAAGTTTCTGCTCCACCCGAAATAGATAATTCGGAAGTGAAGAGTCCATCAGCTGAGGCAGTAGCAGCTTCTGAACCTGTTGAACCAGCTTTGCAGGAAAATATTGCTGAGGAAGAATCGCCCGAACAGCAGGGCGACGCCTGAACTGCTCTCTCAGCGTTCTTGTGCACATCGCAACCATCTGTTCCCCGTGAGGATCCCATGCAGGCTGCCTTTATCCAAAAACCTGGTCCTGCCGAGTCACTTCAGTATGGTTCGCTGGCAGTTCCCGCCATTGGACCACAGGACCTGCTGGTACGTGTCGGTTGTTCTGCAATCAATCCGATCGATACCTACATCCGCTCAGGGATGATCGCCATGGGTTTGCCCTCGCCATATATTCCGGGCTGCGATTTTGCCGGAACGGTGCTGGCCTGTGGTGCTGAAGTCACCCGCTTTCAACCTGGAGATCGCGTCTGGGGAAGCAATCAGGGATTGTTCGGCCATCAGGGAACGCTCGCTGAGCAGATTGCGGTCCCCGAAGCGTGGGCTTATCCCACTCCGGATTCAGTTACCGACGAGCAGGCCGCAGCGGGAGCGCTGGTCAGTCTCACCGCTGCACAAGGTCTGTTTCTGCACAGCCAAATCCGATCCGGCGAAACCTTGTTCGTCAACGGCGGCAGTGGAGGAGTGGGAGCTATCGTGGTGCAGATGGCCAAAGCTTGTGGAGCCCGCGTCCTGACGACCGCTGGCTCTGCCGAAAAGCAGGACTATTGCCGCTCCATTGGAGCGGACGTTGTATTCGATCATCGGGCGGCGGATCTGGATCAGCAGATCCAGTCCGAACTGGAGCAGAATGGCAAGATCGATTTCTGGTGGGAAACCCTGCGGACTCCCAACATTGCCCGCACCATCCCCTGGATGAACAAACGGGGGCGAATCATCGTGATGGCCGGACGGGAAGCACAACTTCAATTTCCGCTCGGTCCATTCTATGTGAATGACCTCAAGCTAATCGGGTTTGCCATGTTCAATGCCTCCGCAGAGGAGCAGCAGCAACTCGCTCTGCGAATCAATCAGATGCTGGAGAACGGTTCCCTGAAAATCCCCATTGGCAAGCGGATCCCGCTCTCCGAGGCGGCCACTGCCCATCAATTGCAGGAGGGCAAGACCCTGCGTGGCGAAGCGGAATTCTTTGGGAAAATCGTGGTCATCCCGGAACTCACTTGAACACGACTATCCACTGGAGTTGATCTCCAAACACTCCTCTTCCCTGTAAGAAACGCAAGCTTAGAACAATCTTGCATAGCTGGAAAGATGGGTGGCACTGGCTCTGCCAGTGCATCTCATTCCCATTCATTTCACTGGCAAGGCCAGTGGCACACAAGTTCCATAAACCATTGTCAAACTACTTCAGCTCCGCCAGCTTGGCAGCGACTTCTTCCACGTGGCCATCGACTTGGACTTTCGGCCAGATTGCAGCAAGCTTGCCCTGCTTATCGATCAGGAATGTGGCCCGCTGAATCCCCATGCTCTTTTTGCCATACATGTTCTTTTCGACCCACACGCCGTATTTTTCTGCAACGGCATGATCTTCATCGGAAAGGAGCGGGAACGGCAGATCGAATTTCTTCGTGAATTTCTCGTGTGAGGCAACCGTGTCGCAGCTGATTCCCAGAATCACCGCATCCAGTTTTTCAAAAGCGGGAAGCTGATCCCGAAACCCGCAGGCTTCCTTGGTGCATCCGGGAGTATCATCGCGCGGATAGAAATACAGGACCACATTGCTCTCACCTTTGAACTGGCTCAGTCGAATCTTGCCAGCAGGGTAAGCCGGCAGATTGAAGGCCGGAGCGGCTTTCCCGACAGATAATGGTTTCACTTCAGCCATGATTGGTGATCCTTGTTCCGACATTCACATTAGATTGACCAGGCCCTGACTACTGACAGAGCACGTAGATGCATATTGGCAGACTCATG
>JAGQQT010000274.1 GCA_020426065.1 Planctomycetaceae bacterium
GGCCTGCAGCAAAGCCGCCTGAGTTTTGGGTGGAGTTCGGTTAATTTCGTCCGCCAGCAGGATGTTCGTAAATACCGGCCCGTGCACAAAGCGGAATTCCCGGCGTCCCGATTCGGATTCCTCCAGCACATTCGTCCCGGTAATGTCGGAAGGCATCAGGTCGGGTGTAAACTGAATTCGTTTGAACTCGACATCCAGAATCTTGGCAATCGTACTCACGACCAGGGTTTTCGCCAGACCGGGAACCCCCACCAGCAGACAGTGCCCGCCGGTGAAAATCGCAGCCATGATCTGTTCGATGACATCATCCTGACCGATGATCACCTTGTGCAGTTCCTCAACCATCAGTTGTCGATGCTTGTGAAACTTTTCGAGAAAATCGTCGAAGTCTTTTTTGTCCGCCATGTTGCATCCGTGATTTGAATGACCTGGTCGAGCCGGGTTATGTCGTTTTCCATGTGATTGGGGAATGATCAGTTTAGTCGCTTCCGCCAGAAGAAACAGCCAAGCGGGAAAACGAATCTGGTGGATTTGCACTCCCTGCCCCGGATTTTATGGTGGAAGCTGTCCCCAAATGGAATTGACAGACTGTGAACCGCAAGGCGCTAGTGGCGGGTTTTACAATTTGACGTCCAAACCAATGAAGAACCCACTGATATTGGAAAGTCTGGTTCAGATGGACATTCAAAAACGGTGTGCCACTGGCTCTGCCAGTGTGTTTCATTATCATTGATGTCACTGGCAAAGCCAGTGGCACCCGCAATCCTCTCAAGGTGATAATTGCTCACAGCTGCGAGTCATTATTAGCGCCTTGTGGCTCAGGTTTTGAATCTGATACTGTGGGAATCATTCCACGCTGATTTTCCCAAGGGAAGGATACACCTGATGTCTCCGCAAATCTCTGCCATACGCTCGAATTCCGGCAGGCTCTGTTTGTCCTGGCTGATTGCATTCTGCCTCTATCTGACGGGACTTTCCGCCTCCGCAGCCGATCAACCCGGGAAATCATCCTTGCCGAATTTCATCGTTATCATGGTGGATGACATGGGCTATGCGGGAGTCAGCTGTTTTGGCAATCCCTGGTTCAAGACTCCAGAGATTGATCAACTCGCTGCAGAGGGAATGCGTCTGACGGACTTCCATTCTTCCGGCACGGTTTGCTCTCCCACTCGTGCGGGTTTGTTGACCGGACGCTATCAGCAGCGGGCCGGAATTGAAGCGGTCATTCATCCAAATGCCGATCACCCCGAACATCGCAAAGGGCTGCAGTTATCAGAAACGACTTTTGCAGAAGTTCTCAAGCAGCAGGGCTACGCCACCGCTCTGATGGGGAAGTGGCATCAGGGATACCCTCACAATTCTGCAGACTATCATCCCCAGAACCATGGCTTCGATCAGTTTATTGGTTACCACAGCGGGAACATCGATTTTATCAGCCATGTGGGAGATCATGTCAAACATGACTGGTGGCATGGAAAACAGGAAACTCATGAAGAGGGTTATGTCACCGATCTGATCAACCAATACGCCGTACAGTTCATCCGGGAGCATGCACACCAGCCGTTTTGCCTCTACATTCCCCATCTGGCCATTCATAACCCGATCCAGACCCGAGATGATCCGGTTCGCAGAACCGAAAAGGAAGGCTGGAAACGCTGGAAGCCCGCCAGTGAAGCGGAACGGATCGAAAAGTTTCGGGGAATGGTTTTGCCGATAGATGAAGGCATCGGCCAGATTCGGGAAACCCTGAAACAATCCGGCATTGATCGCCAGACGCTCATTCTGTTCTTTTCCGACAACGGCCCAACCCCTGATTTACCCAGCGAAAGCCCTCAGCTGCGTGGGATGAAAGGGTCGGTTTACGAAGGAGGCCACCGCGTTCCGTTTATAGCCTGGTGGCCCGGAAAGATTGAAGCAGGCTCCACCCGGGATGACCTCGCCATGACAATCGATATCATGCCAACTTTGCTGAGTCTCTCCCAGTCTCCTCAGCTGGAATCCGTGGCTTGCGACGGCATCGATCTTTCCCGGTTGCTGTGTGCTGGTCAGCCGCTGCCACCACGTCCCCTTTACTGGGCTTCACTCAGCAACAACGGTGCCCGCTCCGAAGCGATGCGGGATGGAAACTGGAAACTGGTCGTGCAGCATCCACGTGCCAGACCAGGGACTTTTGAAAATGAATCGGTCGAACTGTATCGGCTTGATCAGGATTTACTGGAAGAACAGAACCTGAACGCAAAGCATCCGGAGCAGGCTGCAAAGATGCTGCAGCAGCTCAAAGCCTGGTATGCCGAAACGCAAACCACTGCCACTTCACAACCGGGAGGCTGGCTGAACACCAACTCCGCCCGTTGATCAATGTCAGTCATAGAGTGTCGCTACTCGGCAACACAGCGATTGAACTCGTCGGGATGACACTGATCATTAGACGAAGCACGCCATTCTTTCTCATCATCCAGTGGATAAAACCTGACCCTTCTCCCCCCTGGGGGAGAAGGTGCCCAGCGGGCGGATGAGGGGGTCATGTGGCAATGAGTTTTGAATCCACGTTTTCATCAATGATACGCACAATCCCCTCACCCTGACCCTCTCCCCGGAGGGGCGAGGGGACTCACATGATCACCCCTCACAGTGGGAATGAGAGAGATTGTATCTGGGCGACTGGAAACGGGGCCTCCTGCTTCGTCTACAGATAATAATCAGGAATCACATATCGTGAATTGTTGTGATTTCTGCATGATCCGAATCTCTGAACAGATCGCTATTCTTTCGGCCGCTGCATCTGATACAGCGGGAGGTGGCGGTAGTAGACTTCGAGAGTCATGATTGCCAGGCAGGTCTGGTAATGCCTGCCTCCGCGATTTCCGTGGGGATCGGTGACATCCCAGCTCCCCGCCTCAAAGCCGGTGCGGACCTGCGAGCCAACCAGCCAGTCCCGCAGCTGGCTGTTCCAGCGATTCCAGCGGTCTCCCCCCGCATGATGCATCACCTGGGTGGCATAGTAGTTGTAATAGATGTTTTCCTTACTGGGCCCCTCAGAGCTCAGGTAATCAATTCCTTCATTGAGAGCGGGATGACTCCGTTCCCAACCCAGATACATACGGCACAGTAGCCCGATGGCCGTTGTGGAAAGCCTTCCCCCCTGTCCGGCCAGGTAACCATAGCGGCTTCCACCGGCAGACTGGCAGGCATCCAGAAACTGCGTGGCCGATTCGAGTCCAACCGGGGAAAATCTCAGTCCGGCCGTGTGACCGCTTTCAAGTGCCATTACGACCCAGCCGGTTACGGACAGATCTCCTGGTTCTTCCGGCCGGTAACGCCATCCGCCGTCATCCCGGTTACGAATCCGGATCAGAAATTCCATTGCCCCCTGGGCCGGTTCGCGAAGCAGTCGATCTCGCGTCATGCCGTACGCTTCCGAAAGCGCAATGGCAGCCAGACTGTGAGCGTACATGGCGTGGTTCCCCTGGGGAATCACATCCTGCCTGGCACCTTCCCGACCGCGAAAATCGGTCCCTTCCTTCACCTCCACTCCCGCTGACTTGAGATACTCCAGGCCGCGAAACACAACCTGCTGGTAAGGACCTGATTCCGTATGAACGTGCCCGGCTCCCAGGAAGGCCATCAGGGCCATGCCGGTGGCTCCAGTGGGGCAATTGGAAAGCGAACCCCATTCCCGGGCCTGCTCCGGTTTGTCCTTCGGACGATGATCGAAACTCCAGCTGCCATCTTCCCGCTGATGACTTGCCAGCCAGACCAGTCCCCGCTCGACCGCTTTTTCACTCTGAGCATTTCCACCGAAAATCTCGAGCAGCATCTGCCGTGAAGCTTTCTTCCTCCCTCCCAGATGGGTGGTCAGATCGATATCGGGGATTGTGAGCAACTCCATGGTCGAAGTCTGCCCCGGCCCGCTCGCAAGATTCTGCAGCGGATCGAGCGGTTCGAAGGAAGCCTGAGGAGCATCGGTAATTCCCAGATCGGGCATCTTCTGATCGATCACAGGGACATCGAGCGTAACGTCAACCACCGGTTCCAGATTCTGATCCTCATTGCTGGAAAAGGTGGCCTTGGTGGAGATATCCAGGAGAGCGATCGGATTGTGAATGACAATCAGGGCGAGAATAAACAGCATCAGCGAATGAATGATCAGGCTGATCAGAAAACCGCCCATCAGCGGGCGATCCAGTTCCACAACGGAATGATTCTCCTCCAGTTCAACTGGGGGCGATTTCCGATTCATTTTCTGATTGGCCAGAGCTGATGCCATGGCTCACTCCTGCAACGCTCTCCTCACGGGACCCGCTCCTCACATGATACCGCAGGATCGGTCGCCGTCAGGTAGAATACTCCTGTTGATAGATCGCATTCAGTATGGCTTCAACGGTTTTGAATTTCGTCCCTGAAGCCAGCACCTGATCAATTTTTTCCCGGGCGTCATCGGCCGTATGCCCCAACGCCAGGAGTGCCTCGTACGTTTCGGAAATCAGGTCCGAAGCATGTCCTTCCCCTTCCAGTCCCCGATCCACCATTAACGCAAAGCGGGTCATTTTTCTGCGCAGTTTGGCCACAATTCGCTCGGCCACCGCCGGACCAATGCCGGGGAGCATGCTGAGCGCCTTGGTGTCCTGTTGTTCAATGGCATATGCCACTTCCCGAACCGGCCTGACAATGGCCTGCAGGGCTTTTTTGATTCCCAGGCCATCCACTGAACAGATCAGCTCGAAAAACGCCCGTTCTCCCTCCGTTTTGAAGCCGATCAGGCGGGGAGTCAATCGTCCCCCCTTCTGTGGATTACCTTCCAGATAATCCATCGTCAGAAGCTCCACCTCCTGATCAATATCACCCTGAAGCTGCCGACGGACAAAATCCGGCACGTACACTTCCAGGACAAATGGACCGGCCTGAATGTAGGCGGCGGTGGCTTCCAAGGATTTTAATCGACCACGAATCGAAGAAATCACGGTGTTGCTTTCCAATCCAGCAAAATCGAACTCAGGAATAATCAAAGAGCTTTGATACAGTACGGGGAGAACCTGTTTTCGCCAACCCGGTTTTTTTCTCCAGATTTTGCAACCGGAACCCCCATCGGAAGCCGATCGTAGCGAAATCAGACGCATTTGGGCTGGCTGAAACCGGAGAAAGTCGTCAGGATTTTGCCAGACGGAACCGTTTTGACTACGTTTTCCGTTCTGTTTTGTGTACAAACTGGGCTGTGGGCTCTGGCCCCTGTGAGATTGAAAATTTAGAAATAACCGGGGGGAGGTGAATTGCGTGGTTAAATTGCGTCTTCGCGAAGGAGAACAGGTGACCGATGCCGTCAAACGGTTCCGCAAACTGGTGGAACACAGCGGTATCAAAAAAGAGATGCGTCGCCGGGAATACTATGAAAAGCCGAGCGAAACAAAACGCCGCTCTCGTCGCCGTGCCGAACGCCGCGAGCAAATTAACCGTCGCCCTCACTAATTCCTGAGTGAGTTTGACAGAATAAAAAAAGCACGCTCTGTTTACAGAGCGTGCTTTTTTGTTGAAGTCTCGCGAATCTGGCTTAGAAATCGCCAATCCGCTCACCGCCGTTGCGGGTGGCCAGGTTTCCGAGTGTGCCGATATCAACCTGCTTGCTGATATCCCGGGTGGAACCATCGCACATGGAGAAGATCACGAGTCCATCGTGCCAGCTGCCGAAGGTAAACAGTGGGTTCGTTCCTGTTTGAGGTGGTGTACCAGCTCCACCAAATATGTCATCAAAGACACGACCAGCACCAGCAACTGGAATCACAGAACAACAGGAACTTCGACCATCACC
>JAGQQT010000275.1 GCA_020426065.1 Planctomycetaceae bacterium
AGGGGTAAGCAGCGGCAATCGGGAAACAAAATTCCCTCAGAAAAAGCTCCGCTGCCAGCAGAAAACCGGCGTTGATCAATAATGCTTGAGTTTTCCGAGTGCCGATTTGTGATATCCCTTGCGAATCGTGGCGGATTCCTTGTCGTAGGAGCCATCGTAGAGATTCACCATTTCAAGTGTGAGCAGATAATCACGCTGATAATCATTCTTGTTGCTGCTGGTTGTTCCCGACGTAATTTTGGCAAACAGCAGATAATCGAACGGCTGCTGCATCTGTTCCATCACCGCAGCAAACATCCGCTGGTTGGCTGGTACGAACAGATCACTGGGAGCGATGTGCGCTTCCCGCAATCCTGCTTCTACAAACCGGCGACTGATCATCCGGAAAGTTTCCGATGAGTTGACCATCGCATCGATCTGCTCGTAAATCTGCTCCTTGAAGTCTCCCACTTCTTCGATACTTTTGTTTTCCACTCCCAGAAAACAGACGTGCTTCACGCAACTGACTGCTCCGGGATCGCCCTGATGGGAAACCGTCTGGATCTGGTGCATCTGCCGCCCGAGCAGTTTTCCTACGGATTCGTCGATCAGTGGTTTCCAGGTCTCAGCCCCGGCAGTGTGGCTGCCAACCATATCCGGGTCATGATCATCAAGCACATGAGCAACCTGACGCCCTTTGCATCCGGATATGATGGAAGTTGCCGTTAGTCCGGCAACGCTGAGCACAAATGAACGTCTATCCATGACGTCGACTCCTGCAGAGAAATCAGGGGGTTTAGGCAAACTCTTCCGGCAACTTCATCCATGAAAGTCCTCAGTATAATCGTCCTCAAGCCCCTTCCCAATCAAAGATTTTTTCAGGTTCCTGGCCAGTTGTTCTTGTAGCTTTTGCACAAAAACTGCCGTAAGGCAGACTGCCCCTGCGGCATGTTGCCCTCCGTGGTTTCTCTATCTTGTCAAAGCCCGTCCGTCAGTTTATGCTGCAGTAGCGGCTCTTTAAACACCTTCCTGACCAGCCCACCTGCCTTTTCCATGCATTATTTCTGCCACAATCAGCGAGTTTTCCGTTCGCTTCTACTGGCGGTGTGGTTTCTGGTTACGACCTGGGGGCTCCCCTTATTTACTCCCGTGCAGGCCCACCCCAACTGTCCCTGCGGATGTCAGCAGAAAGGGACTTGCCAGGAAAACGGCGGAGACTGCTGTGGTCAGCAATCCGCAGAGAGTCCCAAGTCCGTCCCTACCTGTTGTCAAAAATCTGTAGTGGTGCCAGACCTGCCAGCCTGTTGTCAGCAGAATGCGAAAACATGCTGTCATACTGAGTGCAGAAAAGATTCACAGCATCCCACCGCTGGCTGGAATCGAGTCTGCAGGTGTGGCCAGGTGGATTTTTCCAAACTCTCTTTGACTGAAAAACTGGATTGTGGCATCCCCAAACCAGCAGGTGCGCCCTTCGCACACTCTGAACTGCCTGTCGCTCCTACGCCCTTTTATGCTTCCTGGGGAACACAGCCTCCCAATCCGCCTCCAGAATGTGCCTGAGCGGAAATTGCCTGCAGTAGATGATCCCTGTTGTATCTCCTTCTCTGAAGGACTTCAGAATTCAACCTGGCTGAACTGCTGTATTCATGCAATCAACTCCCGTTGAATCCTCTGTTAAGAGGATCGCTTTCTGCATTCATCGCGTCTGCGAACAGTCTTCGCTGGCGCCTGCACATTTCCTCAAGGAGCGTTTTATGTCTCGAATAACACGTCGAGGTTTTACTTTAATTGAACTACTGGTGGTGATTGCAATCATTGCCGTTCTGGTGGCCCTGTTACTGCCCGCTGTCCAGCAGGCTCGTGAAGCCGCACGACGTTCCAGCTGCAAGAATAATCTTAAGCAGCTGGGACTGGCCCTGCACAACTATCATGACACGTTCACGGTTCTCCCTCCGGGTTACATCTCCCGCAACATCAACTCCACTGCCATGGCCAGTATGGAAAGCGGACCTGGCTATGCCTGGGGAACGATGATTCTCGCTTTCCTAGAAGGAGGGAACATCTACGACCAGATTACCTTTGAACAGGATGCCCAAACTGCAGGAAACATCCCGCTGGCACGAACCGTTATCCCGACATTCCTCTGCCCGACAGACCCTGCTCCGCAGGTCTTTACCGTGACCGATACCGCCTCAAACACTTATGAACTCGCCAGCGCGAACTATGTAGGTGTTATCGGTTATGGAAGTGTTTCGATGGCTCCGGGGAATCCCCCCGGCAAAGGCGCTTTTTATCGGAACAGCAATACCAAGCTGCGAGATATCACGGATGGAACCAGCCAGGCCATGCTGGTAGGTGAGCGGATGCATCGGCACGATTTTGTTGCGGGAATGACCGGTGTGGATGCCAACGCCACCTGGTATGCGGCCATACCGAATGTGTCGCGGCCAGCCGGAATGATGATGGCCTCCATGGTGGAATGGCAGGGATCACTGGTGCTGGGACATATTGGCCAGCCAGCCATGACTACCCCCATGCCGATGCCCGCCATGAACCATACTCCTAACTCGACCAATCACATTGTGAATTTTTCGAGTTTGCACAAAGGAGGCATACAATTCCTGATGGCGGATGGCTCCGTGCATTTCCTGAGTGAAAATATTCACTTTGCCACTTACCAGCAACTGGGCCAGATCAGCGACGGTGCAGTTCTGGGTGAATTCTGATGCAGGATCGAACACGCCCCGGAATCTCCGGGGCGTGTTTTGTTTTATACTGATGTTGTGAGCTTAAAACTTTCGTGGCACAGACATTCTTGTCTGTTTTCCTGTTGATGACAGTTTTAATTCTGTCTGGCCACAGAACTGAATCGCTCGGGAGCGAATAGTTTCAGATCGACTTCAACAGATTCACCACGAACCAGTTGCCGCACGATCTCGCCCGTTACCGGTGAGAGTGATAATCCAGCCCGATAATGGCCGCTCGCAATGACCACGTTCTGCAGCTCCACACTCCGTCCCATGATCGGTAAACCATCTGCACTGACGGGACGGAATCCGCTCCATTGACGCTCCGGCTGCTGAGTTCGCAGTTCCGGCAGCAGTGAGCAGGCAAAGTCGTGTAATTTCTGAATCGAAGCCGGGTGTTCGGACCGGTCAAATCCAACGTGCTCTTCGGTTGATCCAACCAGCAATACTCCATCCCTTCGCGGCACCAGGTACTGCTTGCCACGCTCAATCACGTGCGGCAATGGATGCGAGAGGCGATACTGGTTGATCTGACCACGCACCGGAAAAACGGGAAATTCAAGATCCAGTAACGATGCCAGCTCACCAGTCCAGGCGCCGGTCGCGATGACAATCTGATCTGCACGAAACTGTTCCTCACCCGCATGAACAACCTCCAGCCGATCTCCACCCCGCTCGAACCGCTGCACTTCATGGTTTTCATGGAACGCAACATTCAACTGACGGCAGGCAGCCAAGAGTGCCTGGAGATGCTTGGGATTTCGAACCTGAGCGGCAGTTGGGAGGTAACAGACTGCTTGTTCGAGTAACTCCAGACGATGATCGAGCGAGGGCAGCTCCTGCCCCTGCTTGAGTTCAGCAGGCACTCCACTCTCATTCCAGGCCGTGACACTCTGTTCTGCTGTTGCTTCATCGCCAGGAGCGGAGAGATGCAGTGCTCCATCACGAATGTATTCGCTGTCCAGCCCGGTCATTTCCTGAAGTCGGGAGACCAGTTCCGGCCACAATTCTGAACTGCGGACACTCAGATGATGAAATGGCATCAAGCCACTGACCAGATCTCCCGGAGGGATCATGCCAGCACCTGCCCAGGAAGATTCCTGACCAACCGCCTGCCGATCGATCACGCGCACGCGATGCCCACATGCAGCCAGTTCCAGAGCGGAGGTCAGGCCAATCACACCTCCCCCCACAACCAGTACGTCCGCGTGATGCGTCATCATGCTCCTTTCGGGAATCTGTGCCGGATTATTTTTACCACGACATGGGCAATAGTTATTTCAGACGGGACAGAACGGTTTTTGCCATCTCGTCGGCATCGAGTTTATAAACCGCTCGACACGCATCGTTAATGTTACGCCCTGAATGCAATGCCGTGGCAAACTGCCTGAACTGTTCCAGGGTCCCCCCGGCCAGTAGAAAACGTGTGACCACAAACCCAACTCGCTCCGTCACATCTGGAGCAAAGGTGCCAGCCTGGAACAGGTCGGCAGGTCGATCCACTTCTGTCATGATCCGCACTGCCGAGGCAGCCAGAGTTTTCTCAAAATCGGCATTCCGCAAACTGGTATCCACCAGGGCCCAACCTGCTCCCTCTGCCAGCCAGTCCACTCGGGTTGTAGACTGAATCTGCAAGGTGGCCGAGAGCATAGTTTTAGCAAGTGTCAGCTTTGCTGATGGAGTTTGAGCAGAAGTCTGGTCTCCTGTGTCCAGCAGCGCGATGTAGGCATTCTCAAAGGAATCCGTGACGCGGGCATGTCCAAACAGACCATTTGCCGGCTCCCGATTCTCAATGGAACGGTTAAATTCATCATAATCAAACCGGTCCTTGAACACATAAATGGCCAGTCGTCCTTTCCAGGTCGGTGGCTGTTTATTCCCCAATGCTTTGTAAACCTGACTGCGCAGCTCATCAGCCCAGCTGAGAACCTGATCGATTCTGGCCTGTTCAACATTACCCATCACCAGAAACTCGTCATCTGTGGCGGTAAGAGTTTTGGCGGAACTGAGCGTACGGCGCCAGTGACCATTCGCAACTTCCTGACGATGCGACTGCATCTGTTCGGAAGTCATCGCCTGCAGCTCTTTCCTGCGAATTTCTGCATCGGAAGGAACAAGAGCCAGTAAGGGAGTTTTCGGATCGGGGCTGTCGTACTTGATTCCTTCAGAGATCCAGGCTTTCAAATCTTCATAATTCTTCCGGGTGATCCTGGCCTGCCCCTGTGGCATACGGGGATTTTCCAGCCCACCTGTGAGACGAAACAGCCGACTCTCTTCCAGCTTGCCAGGGAGCAGCACAACACCGCTATCACCACCGATCAGAATCTTCTCGAAGGTCTCCACGGAGAAGCCACTATCGGGATTGTTTCCGCTATGGCATCCATGACAGAACGTGACCAGCATCGGAGCAACATCTTTGGTAAAGGAAACCGTTTCCGTTCCATCCGGTTTTGCAACCGTGATCTTGGGCTTATCAACCATTTTAGCCGCGTCGACCAGTTCACTCATACTCAAGTTCTGATCAGTCCCGTCAAATTTTGCCCCCTGGGTGATCCAGTCAGCAATGATTTTGATCTGATCCTGCTCCAGTGCATTGCCGTTCTTGGGCATCCTCTGGGGAGGAGCAGCGATCAGTCGAAGGGCCATGAGGCTGCGTTGAGGAGATCCGGGAACAATCAAAGCCCCACTTCGGCCGCCTCGGCGCATTCCCGCAAAGGTATCCAGCCGCAATCCGCCACTGGCATTCTCACCGTGACACCCCATACACTTGTCTGCAATAATCGGAGCGACATCTTTTGAGAAGCTGATGGCTCCATCAGCTCCACCAGTCCCTGTTCCAGTGGCCTTGGCGATCGCTTTCCGCTGAACTTCAATTGCACTCACTACAGCAGCGAAGGCCTTGTCCGTCTTTTCCAGACCGGATTCACCAGCAATCTTCTCGATACTTTCCTCAGCGGCTTTTAATGCAGCTTCAGCCTCATCAAATTTTTTTGCTCTGGTAAGGGAACTGACTCGGGAAACATCCCGCCGCAGCTCTGTGAGCGTACGTCGATGCTCGGTAGTCAACTGG
>JAGQQT010000276.1 GCA_020426065.1 Planctomycetaceae bacterium
AACCCCGCTCGTCATCTCCGTGATCTGAACGAATATATGGCCCGGGCAGCGGAAGCAGATATGGGAACCAAAGGGATGTCTCCTCGGGAGAAAAAAGAATATTTACTGAAAAAGTATGCCGCCTGAGAACATCATTCCCGCTCGGCAAACAGGATTCATCATGCCAGACAATAAATCCACTTCAACCGCTTCGCAGCACTCGCCAGAGAAGGTATTACGGGTTTTGTGGAGCCTGAATCGCGGTGGCGCCGAAGTGCGTGCCGTTGATGTGGTACGCAATCTCGATCCCGACCGTGTGCGTGTGGATTTTGTCGCGTTGTCCGGAAAACCATCCGAAATGGATGAGATGGTGCGTGGGTTGGGAAGTCAGATTCATTATCTGCCTCTGACAAAGTCTTTTCCGATTCAATTCTGGAACCTGTTGAAACAGGAAAAACCTGTTTGTGTGCATTGCCAGCTGACATTGTTTTCCGGCTTCATCATGCTGCTGGCCTGGCTGGCCCGCATTCCTCAGCGGGTTACTTCCTATCACAACATGTATGGCACGGCCCGAGAGAAGCTTTCTGGGAAACTCTATGCCAGTCTGATGAGGTGGCTGGTTCGATCCTGTGCTACCGATATCGTGGCCGTCAGTGAAGCAACGCTCGATCATTGTTATGGCAATCAATGGCGAAAGGATTCCCGTTGCCAGATTGTCTATCAGGGGTTTCCTCAGAATAACCCCAGTCGCGAGCAGGTTCGGCAGGTGCGGCAGGAACTTGGATTACAGAACGGCCCAGTCATTGTGAATGTGGGAAATTTCCGGACCGTCAAGAACCAGATCCGGGCGCTGGAGATCTTTTCAGAGTTGCTCGAGCGTGAGCCGAACGCTCATTTCCTGATAGCCGGTGGCACACACGGTTACGAAGAGAGTGAAATCAACTTTGCGGCTTTTCAAGAGGAAGTCGCCCGGAAACAGTTAACTGGTCATGTGCATTTGCTGGGGCCTCGACATGATGTGAATGTGTTGCTGGCAGCAGCCGATCTGATGCTGTTCACTTCGATCACGGAAGGGTGTGCGAATGTCATCTGGGAAGCGATTGCCCAGGGAACTCCCGTCCTGACCAGTGAACTGCCCATTGTGGATGAACTGTCCCGCTACATGTCTGGAGTAACGCAGTGTTCTCTTCAGGATGAGAACAATACCTGGGTTGAAGCTGCTGGGAAGATCCTGGCCCGGTCTGGAAATGAGATTCTACGACAGAAACTGAGAAATGAATTTGAGGCAGGACCGCTGAATGTGCAGCAGACCTGTCTTAACTATGAAAAGATCTGGACGGGACGGATTCCTGCACCGGCATTGAAACGGGCAGCGTGAGGGGAAGAAACTGACATCCGTGGATGTCCAGCAGGAGGGAGTGGGGCATGATAACATCTATGATCTGCCAGGGACTGTTCATGTTCATCCTGGCAGCGGGCAGTTTTTATTTCACCACAGCCAAGCGACGGACTGACTGGTATTGTGTCGCGTTTGCCTCCGCAGCGATTTACTTTCTGCCAGGAATTCTCGGGGAAACCAGTATTCCGGGTGAGACATTACCGGTTTCAGATCTGTGCTATTTTGTGATGTCGCTGGTGATGGGAAGCCTGTGGTGCAGTGCGATCATGTACGATTTGAGGATGAAAGCAAATCAGGCCGCGATGCCAGCGGCCAGTACCGCTAGTACATCAGCGGTATCGGAAAATTACTTTGCTCTCACAGCGACCTTGCTGCAGTCACTGGGTTGTCTGTATGCGATTCAGGTTTCAGGGACTGCACTGCTGTCTCAGTCCAAACATGAGATGGCACAGACCTTCACCCAATTCCATCTGTTGTGGCTGATGGGGGCGCCAACGGCTTTTATCGTCTCGGTATTTTATCGTCGTTACCTGCTGTCGCTGATCAATTTCGTTTCCATGCTGGGAATCCTGTTTATTGGCAGCCGAACTCAGTTGGCGATCGGTGTGATCGGAGCGATCACGATTCTACTGGCCCGTCGCGGTGTGCATCCCATTATCCGGCACAAAAAAACCTGCATGACGGTGGTTGCTTTTGTGTGCTTTGTCTTTCTTTACAAGCAATGTTACATCGCATTGAAGGCCGGGGATATTGAAGGAGCTTCCACACGACTCTCTGAACGCTGGGCCGATGCCTTTCTCAGTTCAGAGCCAGTTGCCATTCAGCATATTCTCAATGTGGTCGTGCTGGATGATTATCGTTTGCCTGCTTATGAATACATCAGCCGCTCGTTTCTGGCACAGGTGTCTGGTGCATATACCTCTAAGGAAGCATCCTTCGGAGACATTGCTACCTATGACATTTTTGGAGATCTGGGCTATGGCATGGCATCAAACATCTGGGCGGAAATGTACGCCTATGGCGGACTGGTTGGAGTAGGAATCTTTCTGCTGATTTACAATGGAATGATCCGTTTCAGTCAGGTCAGTTATCGACACGATCTGTTACAGATCTTTTTTGCCTGCTTCATGCCCTGGTGGTGCTTTTACATTCATCGAAACGATATCTATCGAATGCTCAGTTTTTCCAAGCAGCTGATTGCATTTCTGGTCGTGATGGCCGTCATGAGTCTGTTTGTCAGGCTTGTGTATCTGATTTACTTTGGGAAAACCCACTCGGTCAGGATGACTCCTGCTGCAATGCCCCGTTAACTACTGCTTGAACGCAATACCGAACCAATAAACCGGAAAGTTTCCCGTTATGGCGAATCCGCAACACAGCTCAAACCATTCTGCACCAGTGCTGGTGTATGTGGTGACGAGTGGCCAGACCGTGGCTGCGTTTCTGGCCAGAACTGGACAGCTTCGTTACTGGCACGAGCAGGGATATGACGTGCATGTTGTCTGCTCAGATGATGGCAAACTTCAGCAATTGAGTGAGACCGAACCGGTACAGATCCATCGGATTGCCATGACCCGGGCGATTTCTCCTTTTGCCGATTTGTGGGCGCTCTTTCAGCTGCTTTTGCTTTTTGCCCGACTCAAACCAACCATTGTTAATGCCAGTACACCCAAAGCAGGACTGCTGGGCATGCTGGCTGCCTGGCTGATGCGGGTTCCCGTGCGGGTTTATCTGTTACGGGGATTGCGGTCGGAAACTTCACAGGGATTTGCTCAACGGCTGTTGAACGGAATGGAACAGCTGGCGGCCTGGTGTGCTCAGGACGTGATAGCCGTATCACATTCTTTGAAAGAAACCTATCTGCAATATGGGTTGACCAGCGCCCACAAGCTGCAGGTATTGGGGGCTGGCTCATCAAATGGTGTGCAGGCGGAGCGTTTTGCCCAGACAGATTCACGCAGAAAACAGGTGAAAGAGATCCGGACACGTTTCGGTATCCCACAGAACAGTTTTGTGATTGGTTTTGTCGGCAGACTTGTTGTCGATAAGGGGATTGATGATCTGGTGGCTGCCTTTGATCAGATCTGCCTGGACAATCCGCACGCTCAGCCACATCTGGTTCTGGTGGGAGATATCGAACCAGAAGCTCCACCAGCTGAGGAAACTGTCCGGCACCTGCATGAAAATCCGCGGATCCATGTGACTGGTTTTGTTGCGGATCCCGAGAGCTATTACGGCTGTTTTGATCTGCTGGCATTTCCGTCCTTCCGGGAAGGGTTTCCTAATGTTCCGCTGGAGGCGGCAGCGGCAGGCATTCCCACGGTTGGATATCGAGCGACCGGAACCAGCGATGCAGTCATTCCGGGGCAAACCGGATTGCTGGCAGAATTGCACAATCGAAAAGAGTTCGTTGCCTGCCTGCAGTATTACCTGGAGAATGAGGCGGTTCGTCGCAGACATGGAGAAAACGCACTGGCCCGGGTGAAATTGACGTTTCGGCCGGAAACCGTTTTTGATCAGTGGCGAAAGTTCTACGAATCCCGGTTGCATGCTCGTGGTCTGTCTGAACCTCAACCCATTCCGGTTTGTTCAGAACAGACACAGCGGGCAGCGTAGGAATAGTTCTGCTGTACATTCGAATGAGATATGGAACGGGATCAGACAGGAAGTCAGAACAATGCAGACTCAAACCTTTTACCAGCGATATGGAAAGCGGATTTTTGATGTCACGGTCTGCCTGCTGGTGTTTGCCTTCGCCTGGCCGATCATGATTGTGCTGTCACTTCTGATTGCCTGTTATCTGGGGCGGCCGGTCTGCTTCTGTCAGTCCCGTCCCGGTCGAAATGGCAAGCTGTTTACCATGTGGAAGTTTCGCTCGATGACCAATGCCCGGGATGCTCAGGGAGAGCTGCTGCCGGATGCACAAAGGATGACTCGTTTTGGAAAACTGTTACGTAGCACCAGCCTGGATGAACTTCCGGAGTTGTGGAATGTTCTTCGAGGTGAAATGAGTCTGATTGGTCCACGGCCATTACTGGTTCAATATCTGCCTTTGTATTCGGAACGTCAGGCTCGTCGACATGAAGTGTCTCCAGGTGTGACCGGCTGGGCCCAGGTGAATGGACGAAATGGTGTGCCGTGGGAAGAGCGATTTGAAATGGATGTCTGGTACGTTGAGAACTGCTCGTTCCGGCTGGATCTGTTCATTCTGTGGAAAACGTTTGTGACGGTCTTTCAGCGGAAAGGTGTTTCAGCGGAAGGACATGTCACCATGCCTCCTTTTGCCGGCACGGAGAAGGCAGCTTGCGAACAGACGCGGGCCGCTTAAAATAAGAATATGTGCTCGCGTAATTTTTGAGCGGGATTGGGAATTCGCGGTGAAATCATGACGACAATGGAATACCTGGCGACGGGTTTCATTCTGTTATGTGCGATTGCCGGAAACTGCTGGTTCTGGACTTCCTTTGTCAATCGGCTTTACAGCCTCCGCTTACATCACGATACGCTGGATCGACTGCGTTTCCCCCATGACCTGGGGATGATCATCATACCTGTTCTCCTGATGATGAGTTTCCGACCCGCCGCTCAATCTTCCAATATGCTGGCCGTGCTCAGTGTGACTGGCTGGAACAGTTCGGCCTGGGGAATTCCCTGGCTGATTTCTGCTCTCGGATTTGTAGCAATGGTCTGGACGATTTCCAGTCGACAGCTGCGCAAGCCTCCCGCCGGATTTGAATTGAGGCAATCGGAAGTGCTGCGATTGCAGAACGATCAGCCGGATCATTACCTGGGGGAAGGATCCTATCTGCAGATGCTTTCGGTTCCGGGAAACCAGTCCCTGGAGCCGGAACTGAATCAGAAGCGGTTCTGCTTTGCGAACCTTCCTCATGAATTTGATGGATTGCGAATCCTGCACATCTCGGATGTTCATTTCCTGGGGGCGATCAACAAGCCTTTTTATCAGGAAGTCTTTCAGGCCCTCCAGAAATGGCCAGCGGATCTGGTGGTCTTTACCGGAGATCTGCTTGATCGGATGGATAAGCTCGACTGGATCGACGAGACCTTTGGAATCCTCTCCGCTTCGGAAGGCTGCCATTACATTCTGGGAAATCATGACTGGCACCTGGATTGCGATCTCATTCATGAGCGGATGGCCAGATTCGATTGGCAGAATATTGCGGGGAGTGTGAACGTCATCACCCGTGGAGGAGCGAGTCTGGCGATTGGGGGCGATGAACGTCCCTGGATGGGAGCCGCTCCTGATTTTGCCCGTACTCCCGAAAAAGCATTCCGCATCCTGCTCAGCCATACGCCAGACAATCTTCCCTGGGCTCGTCAGCAGGCGGTGGATCTGATGCTGTCCGGTCATAATCATGGCGGCCAGATCAAACTCCCGCTCATCGGGCCGGTGTATGC
>JAGQQT010000277.1 GCA_020426065.1 Planctomycetaceae bacterium
CGATTGATGAATTCTCGAAAGCTGCACCGGAAGTCAAGCATGCCCAGGCCATGGACCGGATGCTGGAAAGCGATGATTACGTCAATAACTGGGTGACGATCTGGACCAACCTCCTGATCGGGCGAGAAACTCCCCGACGCACCAGCCGGGAGGGAATGGAAAAATTCCTGCGGGAAGCATTTGCCAAAAATCGTGCCTGGGATCAGGTGGTTTCCGACCTGATGACTGCAGAAGGTCATTACGAAGAAAACGGAGCAGTCAATTATCTGCTGAGCCAGATGACCATGCGGGATGAGGGTGTTCAGGCAACAGCTAAAACCGCTCGTCTGTTTTTGGGAACTCAGGTGCAGTGCACCCAGTGCCACAACCATCCGTTCAATGACTGGAAACAGAATCAGTTCTGGGAATTCAACAGTTTCTTCCGTCAGGCTCGACGGATTGATCATCGCCGGGTTGATCCCCAAACCGGACAACAGGTTGACGATTACTCAGAACTGGTGACCGAAGATTTCTCCGGCCCCGTTTTTTATGAAAAACGAAGCGGCGTGATGCAGGTCGCTTATCCGAAATACTTCGGTGAAGATGTAGAGTTTGATAACGGAAAACGTCGTCAGGAAGTATTCGCGGAGTCGATCCTCAATGACCCGAACCATCAGATGGCCCGGGCTATGGTGAACCGGATGTGGGGTCACTTCTTCGGCTACGGATTTACCCGCCCCGTTGATGACATGGGACCACACAATCCCCCATCACATCCCCGGCTGCTGGAATTCCTGACCGAAAAGTTTGTGGAATCCAAGTATGACATGAAAATGCTGGTTCGCTGGATCACGGCAACTGATGCCTATCGTCTGAGCAGCGAGTTCAATCCCAAGAATAAGATTGATGCCCCGGCTGCCGGAGAAATGCCGCTCTTCAGCCACATGTACATCAAATCCATGGAAGCCGAGCAGCTGTTTGACTCTCTGATGGTGACGGCCAACAATCACTCCAAAGATGCTTCAAACTATGCACAGGCCATGCAACAGCGGAACCGCTGGATGCAGCAGTTTGTGACAACCTTCGGCACAGATGAAAACGATGAAGCCACCACATTTAACGGCAGCATCCCTCAGGCCCTGATGATGATGAACGGGGAACTGATGGAAACCGCCACGAAATGCGAACCAGGATCACTGTTGCATGCTGTGGTTCAATCCAATGAAAAGGATACCCGCAAAGTGCAATTGCTGTACCTGGCATCCCTGGGACGCAATCCGACCACTCGAGACCTCTCGGCAGTCCGCAAATTGATGCAGGCCAGCGGAGATCCGGTCTCCCTGTACCAGGATCTGTTCTGGGCATTGCTCAACAGCAATGAGTTCATCCTGATTCGTTAATACTCGGTCTACACGAAACAAAACGTCTCCCGATCCCGGGAGACGAACACCATAAACACTTTTACGAAACCCAACTGGAGAGCCACATGAACTCTTTTCCTTCGCCTTCTGTCGATCGTCGGCACTTTCTGAAGCACGTGGCTGCCGGGAGCGCCATGACGATTCCCGCGTTTCACTTCCTGAACAACCTGTCTGCTCATGCAGATGATGTCCGCAGGAACGAAAAGGCCTGTATTCTGATCTGGCTGAGCGGTGGCCCTCCCACGATTGACATGTGGGACCTGAAGCCAGGCTCCAAAAATGGTGGAGAGTTCAAACCGATCGACACTGCTGGTGATCTGCAGATTTCCGAGCATCTGCCGAAAATCGCCAAGCAGATGGGTGATCTGTCCGTGGTCCGGACCATGAGCACTCGTGAAGCCGACCACACCCGCGGTCGCTACTACATGCAGACCACTTATGTGCCGAACCCAACCGTGATTCATCCTTCGTTCGGCTCCGTGGTCAGCCACACCCTGGCACCACGACGCAAGTATCTGGAAATTCCGGCCTTTGTTTCGATCGGCGGCGGTTCCGGCAGTGCTGGTTTCCTCGGCATGACACACGCTCCTTTCGTAGTCGATACCAACGGTCAGATCCGGAACGTGGATCAGGGATCGGTTGATCGTCGTCGACTGGAACAGCGTTTGGCCATGTGGGACGTTGTCGAGTCCGGCTTCATCAACACCGATCGTGGTGATCTGCCCCAGGCACACAAGGATGTCTACCACAAGGCGGTCAACCTGATGACCTCCAGCCAGATGGAAGCCTTCCAGGTTTCCAAGGAAGATCCCAAAACCCAGGAAGCCTATGGCAACAACAATCTGGGCCGCGGTCTGCTGATGGCGCGCCGTCTGGTGGAAAAAGGAGTTCCTTTCGTCGAAGTCAACTACGGTGGATGGGACCTTCACAACGATGTCTTCAACACTCTGAGTAATCAGCGTCTGCCGGATCTGGATCAGGGGATTGCCGCTCTGACCCAGGATCTTCGCAGCCGCGGTATGCTGGAAAACACCGTCATCGTCTGTATGGGCGAATTCGGCCGAACTCCCCGCATCAACCAGAATGTCGGCCGCGATCACTGGGCCGCAAGCTGGTCACTCCTGATTGGTGGTGGCGGGCTGACCGGTGGAATTGCCGTCGGACAAACCGACAAGGACGGCATTGGTATCGAAACCAAGAGCTATCTGCCAGGCGATATCTGGGCAACCGTTTCCAAGGCGATGGGCATTCCTCTGAACATCGTCCACACATCGAAACGTGGCCGTCCGATGAAGATTGCCAATGGTGGAATTCCAATTGAAGAACTCGCGGGATAATCCCCTCGGGATTGATTTTACTGCAATCGAGGGAACCATCTGGTTCCCTCTTTTTTGGCCTGCTGCAACCTGCTATGGGGAAATTTACAGGCAAGTCCTGTTGGCAAAACGGAAATGGAACACTCTCCACCAGTCGTGAATGCGGAAAGCCCGAGCCGGGAATTTCTCGAACAGTTCGTCCATGTTCAGCGGCGCTTGTACGTGTTCCTGCTCGCACAGGCCGGATCACCTCAGATTGCTGATGATGTCCTGCAGAATGTCAACGTTGTGGCCCTTTCCAAATGGCAGCAGTTTGAACCGGGAACCAATTTTCTGGCCTGGGTTTATCGGATTGCCACTCTGGAACTGTTGAAGTATCGCCAGAAATCGGCCCGGAACAAACTGGTGTTCAACGACGATTACCTGGCCCAGATTTCTAATGCGGTCACCGAATTGAGTGAACAGTCTGAACAAAGGCGCCAGGCCCTGGCCTTCTGCCTGAAGAAGCTGAAGAAAAAGGATCGCGAACTGGTCCGCTTACGCTATCAGCAGGGGCTGGATGGCGAGACGCTTTCGGAAAAACTGAGCCGGCCCATCAACTCGATTTATCAGTCGCTGGGGCGGATTCGCCGGGCATTACTTACCTGTATTGAAAAACAGATTTTACTTGAGGGTCGACAATGAGTTGGTCAGATTCTCATATCCAACTTCATCAACTTGCAGACCGGATCTGTGAGGGAACTCTGACACAGGCAGACTGTGATCAGCTCCAGCAGTTGATTGCACAGCAACCCCAACTGGCTGAACAACTCGTCCGGCACTTGGAAGTACATACCCTGCTCTACTGGGATCTGGGACAAACCGTTCCGTCCCTGTTTGATGAAGAAACTTCCGACCGCTCCGCCCAGGAACTGGCACTGGAGCATGATCTCGAACTGGAAGCCTCCCGCTCACGGGAGGCATTTCAGATTCTTCTGGATGATCTGCTGACTGAAGCAGGCCTGTCTGATCCGGAGATTTACACAACACTCCCCACTCCAGTTGAAAAGCCAGATCGACGACGTATCTTTGCTATCCTGACAACCTCCTGTCTGTTTCTGGTGGGCCTGTTTGCCTTTCTGTTCAATCAGCAGGGAACGGCTCCACCCAAACCGGAGAATGAGCAGGTTCAGGTTGATGCGAAATCTGATCGTCCGAATAAGCAGGATCCACACCAGACTGATCCTGTCGTTGATCCTGTACTGGTATCAGAGGATGAAAATCCGCCTGAACTTCCTCCATTTGAGTGGGGATCACCCCATCATTCTCCTGCGGTCGCAGATAACAATCCAGAGACTAAAGATCCTTCCAAAATCAAACCAGCTGCTCCTGGACGGGCAATCCTGAACGATGTGGAGCTGGTTGATGAAATCAATCGCCTGTTAAAAGAGGGCTGGAAAGACTGGGAAGTCTCCCCTTCTCCCCAGGCGGAAGATCATGAATGGATTCGCCGGGTTTATCTGGATCTGGCGGGGCGGATTCCGCATGAATCCGAAGTGAGCGCCTACCTGGCCGATGATCGTGCTGATAAGGACCAGCGGCTCATTGACAGCCTGCTCGGCTCTTCCGACTTTGCCTTGAACTGGTCAACCCGCTGGACGCACCATCTGGTCGGTCGGGTTCCTCCGGAACATGTCGACCAGGTAGCACTGCAGAAGTTCCTGATTGATGGTCTGCACTCCACCGCTCAATGGGATCAGATGGTCAAGGAGCTGATTGCCGCTCAAGGGCGTCCCCATGAAAATGGAGCGGTCAATTTTCTGATGGCCCATCTGAACAATCAGGCTGTTCCAGCAACGGCTTACGTCGCTCGAACCCTGATGGGATTTCAGATTCAGTGCGCCCAGTGCCACAACCATCCGTTTTATGCAATGAACCAGCAGCAGTTCTGGGAGTTCAACAGCTTCTTCAAACAGGCTGTCATCACCCGAACTCGCACGCAGGATGATCAGGATAAAGCAGAGACAGATTACGAGCTTCGTGATCGGGAATTCACTGGCCCGACATATTATGAATCACGACAGGGAACCATGCACGTTGCCTATTCCCGATTCAACGGCCAGGAAATCAACGATGAAGGCGAAGAATCCCGTCGCCAGAAACTGGGAGAACTGCTGGTTGAAGGAGACGAACCGCTTGTTGCTCAGGCTTTTGTGAATCGGGTCTGGGCTCATCTGTTTGGTTACGGCTTTACCGCTCCGGTGGATGATCTCGGACCGCACAATCCTCCCAGCCATCCGGAACTGTTTGCCACTCTCACGCGGTCTTTTGTGGCGAGCGGCTATGACATTACCCGACTCTATCGCTGGATTGCCTTGAGCGATGCCTATCATCTCTCCAGCAGCACCCACGATGGAAACCAGTCCGACACTCCGGAAACCGGCCAGCTCCCTGCCTTTTCCCGGATGTATCCCAAGCAGCTCTCACCTGAAGAGCTGTATAACTCGCTGGTGGTGCTCAATGAAGGGAAGCTTTCCAGCGGTCGGCAGTGGCCTGCTTATGTCGCCGAACGGGATGACTGGGTTTCGCAGTTCATCGTCTCTCATGAAAATGATGAGAACGATGAAGAGAACCATTTCGATGGGAGCGTGACGCAGGCCCTGGTACTGATGAACAACGAGTTCATTCAGCAGACTGTGTCCCCGGAATCCAATCCGCAGTTCTCTCATCTGCTGACCGATACCGGTTCCGATCAGGACAAGTTTGAACGCATCTGCCTGGCCGTACTGTCCCGCGAGCCGACTGCCCGGGAAGCCGTCTTCTTCCGCAGCATCACCGGAAAACTCCGGGAAGCCGACACCGATCGCGAACGGGAACAGATCCTCTCCACCCGCCTCTCGGATGTCTACTGGGCCTACCTCAACTCCAGTGAGTTCATTGTGAACCATTGAGTGCTGAAGTGATTTCCAAATGCCTGCTCAACATGTTGACTGTATAGACTGCTGATAGGAAATGGTTTCAATAATCAGCCGCAAAGCGCTAGCCGCGGGTCTATTTTGATTGGACATTCAACATCAAATACCCGCGGCTAGCGCCT
>JAGQQT010000278.1 GCA_020426065.1 Planctomycetaceae bacterium
TCCACAGAACGCACTGATTCTGTTTGGTGGAGCCGAGAACGAATTGTGGAAGAACATGAAAGTCACCGAGGATGGTTTGCTGCAGGAAGGTTGCGAAACCGTCGACAACTTCGGAGATTTTCATTTGCATCTCGAATTCCGTCTCCCTTACAAGCCACTGGGAGAAGGGCAGGATCGAGGCAACAGTGGAGTTTACCTGCAGCGTCGTTATGAAGTGCAGGTGCTGGATTCCTTTGGTGATCCGCTCGCTTTCAATCATTGTGGAGCAATTTACCGGGTGCGGACTCCTGATCAGAACATGTCCCTGCCACCCTTGACCTGGCAGACCTACGATATCGATTTTCGCGCTGCCCGGTTTGACGATGAAGGCAATAAGACTGAGGACATGAAGATTCGGGTACTCCATAATGGTGTTCCCATTCATGATGCTGTCGAGATTCCCACCAAAACGGGAGCGGGAAAGCCGGAAGGTCCGGAGCCACTTACCATTCTGCTGCAGGATCACGGCAATCCGGTTCGATACCAGAACATCTGGATGGTCAAAGGGGATCCGTACACGGCTTCACCTGAGCAACCAGCCTATCAGTATGCTGAACACTCAGCTCCTGCCCACGAAGAAATGATACTGCCCCACGGTTATGCACCAGCAGGACGAGTTTATGGCCGGCTTCCTGTGACCGGTGGAGATTACTGGCCTTACAGCTGGAAATTCCGGATGGCACCACTCGGCCCCCCGGCTCCGTATTACATGCATCCACCAGTTGATCTTCCTCCGTATCCATATGGGTACTGAATACAACTCAATTAAAACTTGATTCAAACCTGGAGGAATACCAAATTTCTTCAGGTTTTTTTGCGTTCAGTTTCAACCGGTTGAGTCAAACCAGGAAAGCTGTAACGATCGGATACAATTCAACGTGCTGGAAACCCGATGGCAGGGCAGTAAGCTCGGGGGGAGTTTGGAGGAACTGCCGATATTGCCAAGGAATTGTGTGCGCAGATGATGTGGACACAGGTTGGAAACGATGCCAGCAATACGAGGCTGCGGAATGGATATCCGTTTGTGGGGAGTGGTGCTGACTGGTCTGTTAATGACAGGCAGTGGTTGCTGCTCTCCTTCTGTCTGTTCATCCGGGTCGTGCGGGCCTGGTGCGAAAGACCCACCTCGGGTTTGCGAAGCACCTCGCTGGTACTGGTCAAACGGGAAATACTGGGGTTGTGTAGACGACTACTTTACCCGCCGTGCGGCTACTGCCTGTGCCTACAAGACCGTTGATCAGCACATTCCCCGTAACTGTCCACATCGAGATGACTTTTACGATGGGTATGTTTGTGCCCATGTGGACCGGGCCTTTGGCGGTTGTGCCCAGGTGCCTGCTGTTCCACCACAGAAGTACTGGAAAGCCAATAATCGCAGTGCAGCAGGATACGCCCGGGCAGAACAGTGGTTCGCCGGATATCAGGCCGGACTCGATCAGTTCAATAACATCGGACGCGACTCCCATCTGTATGTGCCAAGTTCCGTGGGACTTTATCCGCCACAACAGTGTGGGCCATGTTCGAATGTGGGATACCATCAATAGTGAACAGTCCTGAAGCCATCTGACCCACCGGGCAGATCAGGAACGACAACATCATCATTCATCGGTCGGCAAAAGAGGAAGCATACTCTGATGCCGACAGATCATTGCTCCCGCAACGATTCTGAAGGATTCGGAATCCGCGGATTCAGCAAACGACTTAGTCAAGGATGACACGAGGTCATGCAGGATTTGATGACAATCACTCGCGTGCGGGTACTGGCACTGTTGTTCTTCGGAATGTTCAGTGGCTGTGCTGCGTTTCATCCCATACAGGGTGTGCCAGCCCGCTATCTGCCGCCCGAACTGCGGGCGCCTTCCCGCAGCAATGGATCAACCATTGATCTTTCTTTGTTGTCTCAAACTCCCCCTCCGCAGCATCTTGTCGGGGCAGGGGATGTTCTGGGAATCTACATTGAAGGGGTGCTGGGGCGGTTAGGAGAAGCTCCGCCCATCAGTGTCCCTTCCACTCCGGATCTGCCTCCCTCAATTGGTTATCCGATTACCATTCGGGATGATGGAACTCTTTCTCTGCCCATGATTGGATCCATTCCTGTTCAGGGAATGACCATTCGCCAGGTAGAAGATCTGCTGCGTCAGCGGTACACAGTTGACCGCAAAATTCTTCAGCCTGGTCAGGATCGGATTATTGTTTCTCTGCAGCGTCCCCGCCAGGTCCGAGTTCTTGTATTACGTCAGGAAACCGGTGGGCCAGGGGGAACCGAATTTGCCCAGGGACTTGCCCTGAACCTGGGACAGTCCAAACGGGGGAATGGACAGCTGGTCCATCTGCCTGTTTACCATAACGACGTTCTTCACGCTCTGGCGCGAACGGGCGGACTTCCCGGACTGGATGCAGAAAATGCGATCTACATCGTAAGAAGCCGAAACCGGGGAGCCTGCAAAAATATGAATGCTCCCGGAGCCTGCTGCCCAATTCCCGCTGCAGGGGGATATGCACCCAACGGTGGTTATCAGCAGTTCCAGCCACCGATGATGAGCCCCGGATTCCAGGGTCAGGTTTCCCTGCAGAACAATCCTGGAATTATTCCAGTAGCCTATCATCAGCCCTCAGCCAATCCGCTGGATGAGCTGCGTCATGGTATGCATCCCCAAACAGACATGGGGAATCCCATATTGCGGCAACCCGCGATGGATAATTCGATCCAGTTGCGCAGTCCCCAGTCTGTCGAGTTGTCTGCAGATGAGATGCGGGCCTTGAGGCCGGGTGGATCAAGTTATCAATGGGGAACACCGGTTCAACCAGGGTTGCCGATTGAGAATTATGCCCAGCAGCCGGTCCAGGTGCCCACTCACAATTTCCAGTCAAATCCTCCTGTGACACAACCTCAGTGGACTCCACCTGTGCAGCAGGGGATGCCTCAGGCAGCAGGGATGGTTCCTTCTCAACCAACATATTCTTCGGGCATGGCTCCATCTCAGTTACCTTATTCGACGGACTCGGCTCCGTCTCAGTGGTCGCATTCGACGAATAATACTTCGTCTCAGTGGCCACAATCGACCGATCTGGCTCCATCCATGACAGCAGTACCGCTGCAGGAACCTGTACCACCAGTCATGTCAGCACCCATGGCTCCAACTCCCTGGCAACAGCAGGCTCCCTACGCACCGCAGAACTGGTCTGGTCCTCAGTCATTTGCAGCAATTCCCTGGGAACAGTTTGCTGAAGAGACAGGCTGGAATATGGGTGATCCCACCATGAATAACCGGGAAATCATCAAGATTCCCGTGCGATTGAAACCGGGACAAAACCCCAACATCTCCACCAGCGACATCATTCTGGAAGAAGGCGATATCGTCTTTATCGAATCCCGGGAGACGGAAATCTTCTACACCGGTGGACTGCTGGGAGGTGGACAATACACGCTGCCTCGCGACTATGATCTGGATGTTCTGGGAGCGATTGCGATTGCTCAGGGTTCTGGACGGCAGCAGAGCGTTGGGAAGCAGCTGGGCGGTGTTTCTGCTTTCAATGGTGATGTCACGATCTCTGCCAGCAAGGTGATCATCCTGAGGCAACTCCCCAATGGTGGTCAGGTCCCGATTAATGTCGACCTGTACCGGGCGATCAAGGATCCCGCAGAACGAATCCTGATCCAGCCAGGAGATATCGTGATGCTTCGCTACAAACCCATGGAAGCTGTCGGAGCGTTCATTGAGCGGAATCTCCTTGAATCGGCTCTGTTTGGACTTGCTGCCTCGCAGCTGCAAAGTGGCGGCGGAAACTGACCTGGGGCCAGCTCAGGTGTAATGAGTCTGCGAGCACGGTTTCGGGCAGTGTGTGGGTAGGGTAGTAGTATGGACTGGAGTGAACTGCGTCAACAGTTGTTGGGAAACTCAAAAGAGATTCCCCTCCCTCCCAATTTCCGTTTGCCGATCCTGCCCAGTGCGGTCAATGAGTTCACCCGGAAGTCCAGTGATCCGGAAACCAGCCCGGCCGTACTGGGAAAAATCCTGGAAACCGATGCCGGGTTGACTGTTGATCTTTTGCAGCTGGTCAACTCCAGTGTGTTTTCCTTACGATCCAAGGCTTCCAGCGTCAAACATGCGATTGCGATGCTGGGAGTTTCCCGGACACGGAACTTCGTGTTGACGACTGCTGTTCAACGGGCGATGGCTAAAAACCAGTCCAAGCTGATCAACCTGACCCAGTTCTGGTCGGCGAATCTCGAAAAAGCCCTGTTTGCACGGGAAATTGCCGTTCTGATGAACGTGGACCCAGACACGGCCTATTCGGCAGGGATGCTTCAGGATTTCATGCTGCCGGCTCTGACTTCTGCTCTGTTTGATCAGTACTCGCAGTTTGTGGATCATCAGTCTAAAGAACCGCAACTGTTGACGATCTTCGAGCAGAAACACTTTCAATGGGATCATGCGGTCGTTGCCGCCCATATTGCTCACCAGTGGGCTTTCCCTGATGATCTGGTCTGCTGTCTGCATCAGCATCATCTGGGGCTGAAAGTCATGCTGGATCCTCAACTTTCGAAAACGGTAGTCGTGCCTGTTGCAATTTCTGCATTATTGCCCGATCCGCTGCATCAGGTTCCGGATGGGATTCCTCTGCTCGAAAAGCTGGAGCAGGCGTGGCCTGCATTCAAGCTGGAAGGACTGGCCCAGAAGGTCGAAGCCGATTTTCTGGAAATGGGTGGCCAACAGGCCCATCACATCTCATTCCGCAAACGGCTCGAAAAGCATCGCGCGAAGTAGAACTGGTCATCTCCATTAGTCAGCGATTGCCCGCTTGGTTGCCAGTCTGGTAACGGCGTGATATTTCTACACATCAAGCGGCGTGGATGATTCTGTTCATCCTGCCCGACAGCGTGTTTTGACGCTGGGAATTGTCACGAAGCTGCTACACCGTTGAAGGAACCATCATGAAAATCCTCTCCTCGCTCCTCTGCCTGCTGCTGTACTCTGCAACATGCCTGGCACAGGATACACTCAATTTTCCTCACCTGGGCGAAGTGCTGAAATTCGATGATGCACTCGATGCTGTGCTGCCCGCCGATGCAAAAATTGAAGTCCTTTCCAGTGGATTTGAATGGACCGAAGGTCCTGTCTGGGTCCCCGGAAGTCCGGGCTATCTGCTGTTCTCTGACATCCCCCGCAATTCCGTTTATCGCTGGGAGGAAGGGAAGGGAGCATCTCTGTTCATGAAGCCGAGCGGCTACACTGGCGTGACAGACTACGGTGGAGAACCGGGCTGCAATGGCTTGATGCTCGATGCAGAAGGCCAGCTCGTCTCCTGTGAACATGGTGATCGAAGAATTTCTGTGTTGACTCGTGAAGGAGGGAAGCGAACTCTGGTGGATCACTACCAGGGAAAACGGCTCAACAGTCCTAACGACCTCATCTTTACCCGCGAGGGAGATCTGTTCTTTACTGATCCTCCTTATGGCCTTCCCAATCGCTGGGATGATCCTCGTCGTGAACTCGATTTTTGCGGTGTGTATCGACTCCGGAAAAATGGAGAACTGGTTCTGGCAACCGATGAGATGTCCCGTCCCAACGGTGTCGCACTTTCTCCCGATGAAAAGACGTTGTACGTTGCCCAGTCCGATCCTCTGGCCGCGATCTGGAAATCGTTCCCGATCAATGCAGATGGTTCCCTGGGAGACAGCACTCTGTTGCACGATGCCACTGCAGATGTGAATAAGCTGCCCGGATTGCCCGATGGAATG
>JAGQQT010000279.1 GCA_020426065.1 Planctomycetaceae bacterium
CCTCACATGGGGATGTTTTCCCCACAGGTGTGGCCAAAATGAAACCATTCCCACCGACTTCACCTAATGGTCAGCGGAGTTTTCCTTCGGAAGAACGAACTCTGAAAGCGGGTGAGTGGAATCACTATTATATTCGGGCGGTGGATGGAGAAGTTCGTTTGTGGGTGAACGGAGGCGAGGTTTCTGGTGGGAGTGACTGTCAGCCGGCTCAAGGATATCTGTGCCTGGAATCTGAAGGGGCCCCGATAGAGTTTCGCGGACTCCGTATCCGTGAGCTTCCCTGACTGGATTCTTCATTTTCTCCAGTTTGAACTGCGACATTTTGGCTGCGTTTGCACTAATTTTGGGAACTTCTATACTCCTTTGAAACCCCGTGAGCGAACACTCTGACGGCATCTTTAATCCGTCAATCGCCCTGATAGACCAACCTTCTCGACGGAATTGTAATCAACCATGTCCTGGGTTATTGATGCAGTCAAATCTTCGGTCGGCAAAAAGGTCCTGATGGCCTGCACTGGGCTGCTGCTGTGTCTGTTTCTGATAGTGCATCTGATCGGCAATGTGCTGATGTATGTCGGACCGGACGCTTACAACACCTATGCCCACACGCTGCATTCGCAGGAATGGTTCGTGAAGATTGCCGAATCCGGCCTGGCGGTTCTGTTTCTGGTCCATATCTGGCTGGCTCTGGAAACAAACCGGGAAAACCGGGAAGCTCGCCCGCAGAAATATGCCCGCCGCAATTCCAAGATTGAGGGACGAAAAATCCCGCTGGCGATTTCACCAGAAAACACGATGTTGTTTTCTGGGATTACGGTACTGATTTTTCTGCTGATTCACCTGGGCGATTTCACACTCAACCTGACAATGCCGCACAAGATTGCCGGGCACCTGCCATTCGACAAGGCGATCATCATCATGCGGACTCCGATCTCAGCCATCAGTTACCTGATAGGTGTCGTTTTGCTCGGATGGCATCTTGCTCATGGTGTGACCAGCATGTTTCAGACACTGGGATTAAAGCATCCCAAGTACGATCCGCTGACAAGAAATCTGGGGCCGGTGTTTGGAACCGTGATTGCCATCGGATTTGCCAGCTTTCCGCTATTTGCCTTGTTCTCTTCCTACCAGCCACCGGAAAAGCCAGCCCCCGCTGATATGAAAAAAGATCACGAACAACACAGCAGTTTGTCACCTCTGGATTTGAGATGTTCTCTGGACAGGTCAGCAGGAGTGGACCAGCTTGCCTGATCCGATTTGTTGACTGAATCCAAACACTGTTTTAATTCAACGAATTCCTCTATCGGATCCGCCGAAATCATGTCACTCCCTTCTTCGAAGATTCCCAACGGACCCATTGCCGAGAAGTGGACACGCCACAAGAACGATCTGAAGCTTGTCGCCCCCAACAACAAGCGGAAGTACGATATTCTGGTCGTTGGAACGGGACTGGCCGGGGCGTCCGCTGCCGCCTCACTGGCTGAGCTCGGCTACAATGTGAAGGCCTTCTGCTTTCAGGATTCGGCAAGGCGGGCACACAGCATTGCCGCTCAGGGGGGGATCAATGCGGCCAAGAATTATCCCAACGATGGTGATTCGGTCTGGCGCCTGTTTTATGACACGGTGAAGGGGGGGGACTACCGCGCCCGTGAAGCCAACGTTCATCGTCTGGCAGAAGTCTCGGCCAACATCATCGATCAGTGCGTGGCCCAGGGAGTCCCCTTTGCCCGGGATTACGGCGGACTGCTGGCCAACCGGACCTTCGGTGGAGCCCAGGTTTCCCGCACCTTCTATGCCCGTGGTCAAACCGGTCAGCAGCTGCTGCTGGGAGCCTACTCGGCACTGATGCGTCAGGTGAATAAAGGCAAGGTCAAGCTGTATTCTCGCCGCGAAATGATTGATCTGGTTCAGGTCGATGGAGCTGCCCGCGGGATTATTGTCCGTAACCTCACCAACGGAAAACTGGAACGCTATTCCGGTCATGCCGTTCTGCTTTGTACAGGCGGTTACGGTAACGTTTATTATCTTTCCACAAACGCCATGGGCTGCAATGTCACCGCTGCCTGGCGGTGTTACAAGCGGGGAGCCTATTTCGCCAATCCCTGCTATACACAGATTCATCCGACCTGCATTCCGGTTTCCGGGGACTACCAGTCCAAGCTGACTCTGATGAGTGAATCGCTGCGAAATGACGGTCGGGTCTGGGTTCCCAAACGAGATGATGACAGGCGTCGCCCGCAGGAAATTCCGGATAACGAGCGGGATTACTATCTGGAACGACGCTATCCGGCTTTCGGGAACATGGTTCCCCGCGATGTGGCCTCCCGGGCGGCCAAAGAACGTTGCGATGCCGGGTTTGGAATCGGTGAAACTGGACGGGCCGTTTACCTGGATTTCGGTCGGGCGATTCAAGAGCAGGGAAAGGCAGCCATCGAAGCCAAGTATGGCAACCTGTTCCATATGTATCGCAAAATCACCGATGAGAATCCTTACGAAGTTCCCATGAAAATCTACCCTGCCGTGCACTACACAATGGGGGGATTGTGGGTCGACTACAACCTGCAGAGCACGATTCCGGGGCTCTATGTTCTGGGTGAAGCCAACTTCTCTGATCACGGGGCCAACCGACTGGGGGCTTCTGCTTTGATGCAGGGGCTGGCAGATGGTTACTTCGTCGCTCCTTATACGGTCGGAGATCATCTGGCATCGACCAAACTGGAGAAGGTCGATACGGATCATGGAGCGTTCGGTGAAATCGAAAATGAAGCGCAGGCAAAAATTGACAGGTTACTGTCCATTCAGGGATCCCGTTCGGTAGACAGTTTCCATCGTGAATTGGGAATCGCCATGTGGGACTACTGTGGTATGGCCCGGAATGCGGATGGTCTGCGGGAGGCGATCGAGAAGATCCAGAAGATCCGCTGGGAGTTCTGGGAGAATGTTCGTGTCACCGGAAGTGGCGGACAGCTCAATCAGGAACTGGAGAAAGCAGGGCGGGTAGCCGACTTCCTGGAATTCGGGGAACTGCTGGCGAAGGATGCTCTGGCCCGGGAAGAGTCCTGCGGAGGGCATTTCCGCGAAGAACACCAGACAGCCGAAAACGAAGCGAAGCGGGATGATGACAATTTCTGTCACGTGGCCGCCTGGGAATACAAAGAAGATGCGGAGCCGGTTCGACACCAGGAGCAACTGGTATTCGAAAATGTGAAACTGACACAACGCAGCTACAAATAATTGATGACGTCATCACGGATCGCGAGCGATCTTTAGGGTACGGAAATGAAACTGACTCTCCACATCTGGCGCCAGGCCGACGCAAACAGCTCCGGAGCATTCCGGACTTATGAACTGAACGACGTCTCGGAACATATGTCGTTCCTGGAAATGCTCGACGTGCTCAACGAAAAGTTGATAACGGATGGAGAAGAACCGGTTTCGTTCGATCACGACTGCCGGGAAGGGATTTGTGGCGCCTGCAGTATGATGATCAACGGTCAGGCTCACGGCCCGGACCGGAAAACAACCACCTGTCAGTTGCACATGCGGAAATTCAAGAGTGGAGACCACATCTGGATTGAACCGTGGCGGGCCAATGCTTTTCCGGTTATTCGTGACCTGGTTGTAGATCGTACCGCGTTTGATCGCATTATGCAGGCTGGTGGTTTTGTTTCCGTCAATACCGGTAACGCACCCGATGCCAATGCGAACATGATTCCCAAGCAGAACGCGGACCTGGCTTTTGATGCAGCAACCTGCATCGGCTGTGGAGCCTGTGTCGCAGCCTGTAAGAATGCTTCTGCCATGCTGTTCGTCTCGGCGAAAGTTTCCCAGTACGCACTGTTGCCTCAAGGGCAGCCGGAAAAGAAACAGCGTGTCCAGAAAATGCTGGCACAGATGGACCAGGAAGGCTTCGGCGGGTGTACCAACACCAATGAATGTGAAGCCGCCTGCCCGGCTGGAATCAGTGTGGATAATATTGCCCGGCTGAATCGCGAGTTTGTCTCGGCAGTTCTGACTTCGGCTGATTAAGACTGCCCGCAGGCCTGATTCTCTTCATCCTGAAACGGCACCTTCCCTCAGTCGATTCAGAATCTCTCTTAGTTTAATCCGAATCGCACTGGCAGGAGACGGACAGTATGAACGATCAGGAACCGTTGCAGACTCCACTGGTCGATTGGCACCGCTCGCATGGTGCACGCATGATGGATTTCGCGGGTTGGCTGATGCCAATTCAGTACTCCACCATTGTGGAGGAGCATCATGCCGTCCGGAAACATGTGGGACTGTTCGACATTTCCCACATGGGGCGACTTTCCATCACAGGACCTGCTGCCACGGAGTTTCTGAACGGACTGGTCACACTGGATGTTTCCAGGCTGACTCCCGGACGGATTCGATATGCCCTGGCCACCAATGAGCAGGGGGGCATCCGGGATGACATCCTGATTTCTCGCACCGATGACGGTTACCAGATTGTCGTGAATGCCTCCAATCGGGAAAAGATTGTGAGCGACTGGGGCGATGTGGCCAAAGATTTTGATGTCACGTTCACTGACCATACTTTTGAAACCGCCATGATCGCTCTTCAGGGGCCGGAAGTGGAAACGTTGATCTGTCAGGACTTTCCCGAGGCCTCCGAACTGAAGTACTATCGGTTTTCAACTGTTCTGTCCGGAAACGATGAACTCACCCTCAGCCGCACCGGATACACCGGAGAAGATGGCTTCGAGGTGATTGGGCCGATTCCGAAAATCGTTTCCCTGTGGGACAAATGGATTATGTCAACAAACCCCGCACCGCTGCCGTGTGGCCTTGGTTGTCGAGATACGCTGCGACTGGAAGCCGCAATGCCACTGTACGGACATGAACTCTCCGAGGACATTGATCCGCTTTCTGCCGGGCTCGATTTTGCCGTGAATCTGGACAAGGAATTTCGCGGTTGTGCCAATCTGCAGCGCGTCAAAGAGCAGGGACCTTCACAAGTGCGTATCGGAATGTCACTGGAGGGGAAGCGAATTGCCCGAGAAGGGGCGGAAATCGTCTCCTCCTCCGGAGAGCACCTGGGAAACGTCACTTCCGGGACTTTTTCACCCACTCTGCAGCAATCGATTGCTATGGGGTATGTTTTACCATCCGCATCTGAAGCGGGAACCAACCTCGCAGTCGTTATAAACGGTAAAAACTACCCTGCCGTCGTGTCTTCGCTACCATTCTTTAAACGACCTAAAAACTGAAACCCGCATTCTGTACAGCAGTTTTCCTTTGGTTTTTGTCGGGACAAAATTATACTGATGTTTGGCTTGCTGCCACACACTTACCTTTTGAGGTATGATGAGGGCAGCAAGGGTCGATGGGGCAATGTCTTTGACAACTGCCCGTCGAGATGGAGCGAACAGCCTACTCCCCCCTGAAAATATAGTTCAGCATCAGATGAATCGATTTGAAGATACAGTTGCGATTATCACGGGACCCAGTGATCAGGGGATTGGTGGTGCTATCGCGGAAAGACTGGCCCAGGAAGGGGCCTCACTGTTTCTGTTTGGGCCAGAACGCCCTCGCCGCCTGCTGAAACGGTTGGAACGTCGGCATGTCGATGTCATCTGGTATACCGGGGATGTCACTTCCACCGTCGATGTGGAGAATGCCATTGAGACCTGCCATGAGGAATACGGCAGGATTGATGTGCTGGTGAACAATGCTGGAGTGGAATTCTGCAAGCCCCTGGATGAAATCCTGGACGAAGAGTGGGATCATCTTCTGGGGGTGAATCTGACCGGTG
>JAGQQT010000027.1 GCA_020426065.1 Planctomycetaceae bacterium
GCGCTCCGAAGGCCCTCTGCTGCATCAGCCCCAGCATGGCTGCTGCCCCAAACCCGCAGGCGGAATTTGTGAGCAACTGTCGACGCGAAACAAAATGAGTGGGATCAACTGGATTGAATTTCATGAACCTGCCTCCCGAACACAGTGCGGGGTCTGCAATCATCTGATGGATTTGATGTTATGAACGTTGCCGCCGGGATTCTGATCTCAGCGGACAAAGACAAATTCCTTGGTATTGAGAAGAACGTGGCAGTAATCCCGCCAGGCGTCCTTGGGGGAGAGTCCAGTGGTGGACTCGTTCTGGAAAAACTGTTGGGCCAGCTGGGCTTCAATTTCCGCTGGTTCTCGGCAGAACGCACTCAGATAAGCTGCCTGTAAACGTTGATTCTGGTCATCCGGATGTTGTTGCAGCAGTTGACTTGCCCATAAATCTGCTTCGAGATACGCAAACTCACTGTTGAGCATGACCAGTGCCTGAGCGGGAACATTCGAAACACTCCGTCTCCCTGCGGTAGTGAGCGGAAGTGGATAGTCGAAGGCGAGAAACATGGGTGAAAGAAAATTCCTGCGGACTTCCAGGTACAAGCTGCGGCGATTATCTCCATTGAGTGGGCCGGAAGCTCCCGGACGTCCCCGGCCGGTCATGAACGGTGTGAGATAAGTCGCCACGGGTGGTCCGTAAAGTTTCTGGTCCAGCTGTCCCGACACCAGCAGCATGGCATCCCGCAGTGCTTCCGCCTCAAGTCTTCTGACCGACATCCGATGATAGAGCCGATTTTGCGGATCAATCTCATGACAGTCCGGACGATCATCGCTGCTCATCTGGTAGGTCTGCGTGGTGAGCAGATATCTGTGCAGCCATTTCAGGGAGCGATTGTGTCGGCGGAATTCTGAAGCCAGATGATCCAGCAGCAGCGGATGTGAAGGAGGAACTCCCATCCGTCCCAGGTCATCGGGAGTAGGAACCAGTCCCCGACCAAAATGCTGTTTCCAGATCCGGTTCACGATCACGCGATCGAACAGTGTATTTTCGGGAGCAATGATTTCCCGGGCAAACTGCAGTCGGCCGGACGATGTGGCGGGGATATCTGTTTCCACCACACAGAACATGCCGGGGGCGTTGCGGGGAATCTCTTCTGCAGGGCGTCCGGAATTCCCACGCACCAGCAGGGGAGAATCGAGTGGACTCCCTTCAATGGTGGCCAGTCCCAGTTCAGGGACACCCCAATCACCTTCCGCCTGCTTGCGGGCAACGTAATACTCATCGAGCCATGCCGGACGGGATTTGGACATGTCCGTCGGGTCGCGATGTTTGAGCAACTGATTGACCAGTGCCAGTTCAAACTCCGTCAGGCTTCCCGCCTCGGATCCTGCAGCCAGTTTTTTCAGTGCTCCCAAAACCGTGTTGCGGTATGCCTGCTGCAGGTCAGCCAGCGTTTCTCCCGAGATCGTTTGCAGGAACGGACCAAGTCCGGACAGGATGCCGATTTTCGGGACCGGGCCATTGGAAAAGCGGATTTCCTGAATTGCCAGCCAGCCGCGATCTTCATCCTCGAATTCCAGATACGCCCGGTGGCCTACCCACTTGGAAACATCCTGACGACGCCAGATCAACGTCTCGGAAGAAGGGGACTGAAAAGAGACATCGCCATAAATGGGGGACCTTGCATGCTGAAAACCGTCAATGATCAGGTTCACGTTGCCATTTTTCAGCTGGCCTCCATGACGCTTCCCCACCAGCCGATCACCATCGGTCCGCTGCATCAGATAGTCAATGTAGGGAGCGGTAATCGTAAAGGCCGGAGAGAAGAGAGTCCCGGTTGCCTGACGGGATTCCCGTCCGGAATGAACAATCCCCGGTGCAATCAACTGTTCGAGCGGATGCCAGGGATCGGTACCGATCAGCAGATCAATTTGGGAAGCAGCGTCTCCAAAGGCAAATCCGGTCTGCTTCCATGCGGCAGACATCCCCTGCCTGAAGTCGACAAAAACATTGGCCCCTTCACGCTCAACAGCAGCCTCGTTCTGATCCTTTTCCGCCTGGACCAGCAGGGCATCTTTGCGTCGAATGAAATCAGCCGCATCGGCACTCCCGCTCAACTGTTTCCAGGCCAGAAACGGACTGGAGGCCGGGATCTGACTGGCCGGATTGGCAGCCTGTTCCAGTTCCCGCTGCAGTAACAGATCCAGTTCCTGTTCCATCCGTTCGAGAGTGTAGGCGATGATTTCCTCACGATGATTCGATTTCAACTCCTGCAGTCGTTTCCGGGCCGCCTCCACTTTTTCAGCCGACCGTAAATCGACATAGGCTTTACGCGAACTTTCCATCACACCCGAAAGAGCGTAGTAGTCCCGGATCGAGATCGGATCAAACTTGTGATCGTGACAGCGGGCACAGGCTACGGAGGTTCCCAGAAACGCTTTCGTAATCACGTCAATCTGATTATCGATCAGATCACATTGCTCCGCCCGCACATCCACAGGCGAATGTTTTCCCTGACCCAGCCAGTAAATCGCTGTGCCCAGAACTGATTCATTGAGGCCGGTTTCAGGATTGAATCGGGCACTTTCCAGCTGATCGCCAGCAATCTGCTCCAGGGCAAACTGATCAAACGGCAGATCATCATTCAGGGCCCTGATCACATAATCCCGATACCGCCACGCATAATCGATTGTGAAATCAAACTCATGCCCCATCGTTTCGGCATAGCGAACCAGATCGAGCCAGTGCCGGGCCCAGCGTTCCCCATAAGCAGGATTGGCCAGCAGCTGATCAATCAGCCTGCTCCAGGCTTCCGGAGAATCATCCTTCAGAAACGCTTCCCGCTGAGCCGGTGTGGGGGGCAGACCCGTCAGATCGAAATAGATCCGACGCAACAAAACTTCTTTGGAAGCGGGAGCGGAAGGCTTGAGCCCCGCCGCATCCAGCCGGGCCAGCAGAAACGCATCCACCGGATGTCTGGCCCGGTCGGGATTGCTGACTCCTGGGATAGCGGGATCGGCAATGGGCTGCAGAGACCAGTGCGATTTCTGCAATTCAACCAGTTTTTCCTGATCAGTGGGAGTTCCCTCGGGCGAATCAGGCCAGACCGCTCCCTGATTGACCCATTCGGTCAGTCGGGCGATTGCCTCGTCGGGCAATTTTCCGGAAGGGGGCATCTGGTACCCATCCTGACCATAGCGGACGGCCAGAATGAGTTCACTCTCATCAGCCTTTCCGGGGACAACCGCCGGTCCGGTCTCTCCTCCCTTGTTCAGATGGGTCCGGGAATCGAGCCGGAGACCACCCTTTTGCACTTTCTCTCCATGGCATTTCTGACAGTGTTCCACCAATAGGGGGCGAACATGCGTTTCAAAGTATTGCACGCGGGCCAGCGCCTGCTCTTCTTCTGCCGAGACGACCGAGCGTTCACCGGTTGCCAGCAGCAGGAGTGTTCCACACAGAATGATCCGAAAACAGGTCATGGGAGGCCTTCGGGGCTGGGGGGTCATCTGGAATCGAAGGTGGGAACTCCAGCCTAACAGATTCAGCCGATCAGATCGAGCATTATTTATCCATTCCTGCCCACAAGCCACCTCACAGTTTGCCGGATTCTGTCCGAACAGATTTGCGAAACCAGTGTCAAAGGGGGAATCGTTCCGGAATCGGCAGAGGCAGAACCCCTTCCCCCTTCATTGAAGAGTGTCTGTCTGGTCCGCTGTTCAGTTTTGTCACTCTGCAGGATGCCCCTTACGGACTGGAAATCATACTGTCCGAATTGTCCGATTCCGGATATGATGAGAACATGTCGAGAGCGGATCTTGACGCACACCCTTTTGTAAAGTGGAAACGCAATGCGTAGCGAAGCAGAAGTCCCATTTGCCGATAATCCCTTCACCATTCCGGTTGCGGATCGCGTGAAGCGGCTTCCCCCGTACCTGTTCGGGAAAATCAACAAGCTGAAGTACCAGAAACGAGTGGCGGGAGTGGATGTGATTGACCTGGGAATGGGCAATCCGACCGATCCTCCCGATCCCCTGATTGTGGAGAAGATGACCGAGGCGCTGCTCGATCCGAAGAACCATCGCTATTCGGTCTCGAACGGGATTGCCAATCTCCGTAAGGAAGTGGCGGCTCGCTATTTCAAAAAATATGGTGTCCGGCTCGATCCGGATTCGGAAATCGTAACCTGTATCGGCTCCAAGGAAGGTTTCAGCCACCTCTGCCTGGCCCTGATGGGACCCGGTGATACGGCGATTGTCCCCGCTCCCTATTTCCCGATTCACGTTTATGCCGTTGCCCTGGCTGCCGGAAACGTCATTTCGCTCGACTGCCGGGAACCGGAAAAGTTCCTCAGCAATATCGCGTACACCTGCGAGCATCTGTATCCCAAGCCAAAACTGGTAATCGTCAACTTCCCTCACAACCCCAGCACCACGGTGGTTGAGCAGGAGTTTTATGATGACCTGGTGAAGCTCGCCAAGAAGTACGAGTTCCTCGTGATCTCGGATTTCGCTTATGCCGACATCTGCTTTGACGGCTACAAGGCTCCCAGCTTCCTCTCTTCCAAAGGGGCCAGCGATGTGGGCGTGGAATTCACGACCATGAGTAAAGGCTACAGCATGGCCGGCTGGCGTGTCGGATTCTGTGCGGGGAATCAGGAGATGGTCAGAGCACTGGCCACCATCAAAGGGTATTACGATTACGGACTGTTCCAGCCAACTCAGATTGCCGCCATTGTGGCCATGCGTCATTGCGAAGCAGCCGTTGAAAGCGTCGCTGCCGAGTATCAGGTCCGGCGCGATGTCCTGTGCGATGGCCTGGAGCGAATCGGCTGGGAAATGGAACGTCCCAAAGGAACGATGTTCGTCTGGGCAAAAATCCCTGAAGCATGGGCTCACATGGGTTCGATCGACTTCTCCATGAAACTGCTGGATGAAGGGGGCGTGGCGGTGAGTCCGGGACGCGGCTTTGGTGAAGATGGCGAGGGCTATCTGCGACTGGCGGTTGTCGAAAACGTTCAACGGCTGCGGCAGGCAGTGCGACAGATTGACCGATGTCTGAACAAGTCCGCAGTCAGCGCCGAAAGCTGAACAAACCCGTTCCGTTAAAATTCTTCAACAAAAAACAGGGCACTGCCACCGGCGAGTGCCTTTTTTCTTTGCGGAACACTCATCATCATAGAATGCTGAATACAAGAACCAGCCTGTAGATCAGGCAATCATTTTATTTCCCCCGCTCAGATATCGAGATGCACAACATGGAAAACAGAACTCCTGCGGAAACTTCCGGTTTGAACCGCTACAGCAGTCGGATCACACAGCCCCGTAAGCAGGGGGTTTCTCAATCGATGCTGTATGCGACCGGGATGACCGAAGAGGACATGAACAAGCCGCAGATCGGGATCGCCTCGATCTGGTATGACGGCAATCCCTGCAACATGCATCTGGATCGACTGGCTACCGCTGCCCGGGACAGCATCAAACAGAGTGACCTGATCGGGATGCGGTTCAATGCGATTGGTGTCAGCGATGGCATTTCCATGGGAACGGAAGGGATGTCCTTCTCGCTGCAGTCTCGTGATCTGATTGCCGACTCGATTGAAACGGTCATGTCGGCATTCTGGTACGATGCCCTGGTGGCCCTGCCGGGTTGCGACAAAAACATGCCAGGCTGTCTGATTGCCGCCGGACGTCTCAATCGCCCCGCCATCATGGTTTACGGGGGAACCATTCAGCCTGGTTGCTGGAATGGAAAAATGATCGACGTCGGCTCCGCCAACGAAGTCTACGGGGAATACCTGGCCGGACGCATTACCGATGAAGAGCGACACAACATTGTGCGAAACAGCTGTCCGGGAGCGGGAGCCTGCGGCGGCATGTTTACCGCCAATACAATGTCAGTGGCGATGGAAGCACTGGGGATGAGCCTGCCCTACAGCTCCTCGATCCCGGCAACCGATGAGAAAAAACTGGATGAGTGCGAGCACATTGGGCCTTACATCCGTCGCCTGCTTGAAATGGATCTGAAACCACGGGACATCATGACTCGCGCAGCGTTTGAAAACGCAATCACGATGATCATCGCCCTGGGTGGTTCCACCAACGGCGTACTGCATCTGCTGGCCGTCGCCCGATCAGTGGATGTTCCCCTCGAACTGCAGGACTTCCAGCGGATCAGTGACAAAACACCATTGCTGGCCAATATGCGTCCGAGTGGCAAGTACTCGATGGTCGACCTGCACAAGGCGGGGGGCACTCCGGCTGTCATGAAGTACATGCTGGCTGAGGGCTACCTGAACGGCGACTGCATTACGGTAACCGGAAAAACACTGGCTGAGAATCTTGCGGAGATCCCCGATTACACACCGAACAACGATATCGTGCATGATCTCAAATCGCCGATCAAATCGTCAGGTCACCTGAGAATTCTCTGGGGGAATCTCGCTCCGGAAGGAGCGGTGGCAAAAATCACCGGGAAAGAAGGAACCACATTCACCGGACCAGCCCGCGTCTTTGATTGCGAAGAGGACATGATCGTCGCCGTTGAGCAGAAGCAGATCCAGAAGGGTGATGTGGTTGTCATCCGTTATGAAGGCCCGAAGGGTGGGCCAGGCATGCCGGAAATGCTTTCCCCCACGGCTGCTCTGATGGGAACCGGGCTGGGCAAAGACGTGGCGCTGATCACCGATGGCCGTTTTTCCGGTGCGTCCCACGGCTTTATCGTCGGACATATCTGTCCGGAAGCCCAGGATGGAGGCCCGATTGCCCTCGTTCAGGATGGAGATCAGATTACAATTGATGCGGTGACAAACCGCATTGAGATGGCCGTTTCCGATGAAGAGCTGGCCCGCCGTCAAGCCGAATGGAGCATGCCTCCTTTCAAATATCAGCGCGGTTGTTTGCACCGGTATATCATGACCGTGAAATCCGCTTCACGAGGATGCGTGACTGATGAGTCCTGAAAAATCTGTCGAACACTCCTATTCGCCGCTCACCAAAGCTCAGCAGATTGAGGTTTCGGCGGCGATGAAGAAACACAAAGTCATCATTGATGCCGATCCCGGTGTGATTGATGCGTTGGCAATTATCGTCGCTCTGCTCGATCCGCAGGTTGAAGTCCTCGCACTGACCGCGACGGCGGGAATTGTCCCGGGGACTTATGCCAACCGGAACCTGCAGGCGATCCTCAACCGGGTGGATCCCCCCAAGTTTCCGCGGGTTGGGTGCTGCGAGGAGCACCTGCCGGCTTCCATTCCCTCACTGCGGGAAGTCCCCACGCCCCTGCTGATGGGGGAAACCGGGCTTGGCGATTTCATGATTGATGCGGTTACCCTGGCCAGCCCGCACTCTTCGGCCAAGGTCATGGTGGAGCTGGTGAAAAATGCTCCTGGTGAAATCACGATTCTCACTCTGGGACCGCTCACCAACCTGGTGCTGGCCAGTGAAATCTCTCCAGATTTCCTCCGCGAAACCCGCCAGATCGTCTGCCTGGGTGGCTCCATCCATGAGGGGGGAGATGCCACTGCCGCAGCGGAGGGGAATATCTATGCCGATCCGGATTCGGCCCGCTTTGTCTTCAAATCAAACTGTCACAAGATTCTGGTCCCGCTCGATGTCTCGGATCAACTCTGGTTGTCTTTCAGTGATCTTTCCCGCCTGCCTCAGGATCAGTCCTCGGAACTGTCCGCCTTCATTATCCAGCTGATTTCATTTGCCCTCCGCTCTGCCCGACGTCATCTGGGCCAGGAAGGAGTCGCCCTGCGGGGACTGGCAGCGTTAACGGCCGTCACCCGGCCCCAACTTTTTGCCCGTCGGCTGATGGCCGTTGATGTGGAAACCAGTGGCGAACTGACTCGCGGCATGACAGTTGTCGACCAGCGTGGACTCCGTCACGAAGACGCCAATCTGGAAGTTGTGACTGAAATCGAAACCCGTCCGGCGTTCGATTATTTCACTGGCGTGCTGTGGAATGCACTCGAGAATGAAAAGTCCTGATCGGTCTGTCAGTCCGAGATTTCCGCCAGATAATCCAGGGCGATCATCAGCACCTCATCCAGATACGGGTCCGCCTGTACGCGATTGATTCCGGAGAGGTTTTCATAAGTTTTGCGGCTTGGCGTATTGGTTGCTGGCTGAGACTGGAATGCCTCCCAGTTCAGGGAGCGGGAGGTGATCTGCCTGTCCTGCAGATACCTGTCGATCCGTTTCCGCATATCGATGAAATAAGAGGAAGCATCCACCCGGCTCTGGCTTTGCTGCCGCAGACGCTTCAGCACTTTTCTCTGACTGTACGCTGAACTGTCGACAGCACTGGAATCGATTTTGTCCGGACTGATCGGATTAAAATGGTCCTGCTCCCGAATTGATGAATAGTCGGTGATGTTTGGCAGGACGATGTCAGCCCGAACACCATTCTGCTGGATGGAATCTCCACCCGGCAGATAAAACAGCATGGTGGCCACCTGCAGCATCCCCATTTCCTGGGCGGTTTTTTCAGAAGCCTCGCCCAACCCCTGTATGTTCTTTACGATGCCCGCTCCTGTGGTCGTGCGGTCTCCCACAATGATGGCTTTGCCATGATCACGCAGAGCCCCGGCAAAGATCTCCGCTCCTCCCGCCGATTGAGCATCCACCAGGATCACGATTGGTTTGTCCCACAACGCCTTTTCGTTTTCCCCTTTGTATGTGTTCACGTTTCCGCTTCGGTCTTTCGTCAGCAGAACCGCCTCGTGATCCAGAAACAGGCCGGTCGCGTTGATCGAATCTCCCAGGGATCCTCCGGTGTTCCCTCGCAGATCGATCACGAGCAGGTCCACATCCTGTTGATTGAATTGGCGCAGGATTGCTTTGATATCGTTGGCTGAACTCTGTTCATAGTTGTCACTCTCTTTCAGGTCACGATAGAAAGAGGGAATGCGCAGAAAGCCGATCCGATCACGACTGGGGACCGGCAGATCATCTCCGGAAAGAACAACCCCCTGAACAGGATTGGTTTTCACCTTCTGCCGCGTGATGACGAAGGTCCGTTTCTTGCCGTCGGTTCTCAGGACTCGCAATCGGACCTCCGTATTTTCTTTCCCGCGGATCAGGGCTACAGCATCCTCCAGCCGCATTCCATCAATCGCGGTCAGCTTCCCTTCGGCTCCTTCCCCAACGGCAGTGATGATATCTCCCGAGGCGAGTCGACCATCTTCATCCGCAGGCCCACCGGAGATGATCTCCGCCACTTCCATCCCCAGAGGTGCAGTTCTCAGTGAAGCACCGATTCCGATCAATTGCTGCGTGGAAGTGACCCGGAAATCGTTGTACTTGGTTTTCGAAACGTAACTGGAGTCCCCGTCGTAAGATTTCACGATCGAATTGGCAACCATTTCCAGCAGCAGGTCTGAAGTAAGACTGGTAGTATTATTGAGTGACTGAGCTGCCGACTTCATGATTTGCTGCCGGGCTTCATCATACGTCTGGCCGCGACTGACATAGTACAGCAGATTGTATTTGACGAGCTTGCGCCAGCGTTCCTGGCGAGACTCCTCATCAGGAGCGTAGGAAATCAACTCCGAATCCAGAACATAATCTTCATCGACTGTGAAATCATGCTGGAAGTCCACCATCTGATTCTGGTAGTCGTAAAACTCCCGCCGAATTTCGACTGAGCGCTCATACCATTCCCGAGCAAAATCGATCTGCCCCGCTCGCAGTTGTTTCAGGACAGGAGTCCTGCGCATTTCGTCAATTTCGCTCTGCAGAAACAGCAGTTTGGAAGAATCGAGCGCCTTGATATAATGCTCGACAAACCGATCCGCCAGTTCCCGATCAAATTCCTGTTCCGTGAAATGCCTCTCATCCAGCAGGGAAATCAGCTCACGGATAATGGCCTGCTCGCGCTTGCCGAATTTGCGTTCTTCCTCTTTGACTTCAGGCAGCTCGCGGGGAGAGGGCTCCGTCCACTGCATTGGATTGGCCTGATTTGCTGGAACCGGAGCAGCCGGTTTCTTGAGCAGCTTGACCTTGTGGCCGGGCTGAATCTTCCCGGTTGTGCTTGTCACCCGGGCCTGAATCTGATCTTCCGTCGCGCTCGTGATCGTCCCTGAGCCAACCTTGAGATGGCCGACACCCGGAACTTCAACGAAAATCTCGAACTGGTCTCCCTTGCCGGGGCTCGGTTCTTCTTCCCAGCTCAACAGCAGCGAGTCTGCGTCGACCGATTTGACAGTCCCGGGGAATTCCTCTGCAGCGGCAGAGGGAACGGAAAGCACAGCACCCGAAATGAGCAATAGGGATGCAAACAGGAAACGGATCATGAGGAAGCTCCTGATACGGTTCTTACAGGGGTTATCCGTTCATGTATAAACGGAATTCCGGCAAGTTACCAGAAGCACTTCCTCATTTTCCGATATTCATCCTGTTTATTTCGCCGTCTTGAAATGGAAGACCGTTGTGGTGGAATAAGTCTCACCCGGTTTCAGCAGTGTGGAGGGAAAGTTTGGCTGATTCGGACTGTCCGGATAGTGTTGCGTTTCCAGGCAGAATCCACCCCGATGAACATACTCCTTGCCAGACTTTCCTTTAAGACGACCATCCAGAAAGTTGCCACAATAGAACTGAATGCCAGGCTCGGTGGTTTCAATTTCCAGTACACGTCCCGATTGTGGTTCGGTTACACGGGCCGCCAGTACCAGTCCAGTATTGCCTTCCGGACGATCAATCACCCAGTTGTGGTCGAATCCACCACCGAATTCGAGTTGCTGATGAGCTTCGTTGATATCCCGGCCAATCGGTTTGGCTGTGGTGTAATCAAAGGGAGTCCCTTTAACATCAGCCAGTTCTCCAGTGGGGATCAGCCCCGCATCAACGGGAGTGTACCGGGAAGCGTTCAGCATTAACTCGTGATCAAGAATATCCCCGTTTCCTTCTCCCTTGAGATTGAAGTAGGTGTGCTGGGTCAGGTTGACATGAGTGGCTTTGGTGGTTGTTGCCTTGTAATCCACCCGCAGCGAGTTGTCGTTGGTCAGGGTGTAGGTCACGGTGACACTCAATTCTCCGGGATAACCTTCCTCACCATCTTTGGCGGTGTAGGTCAACTGAAGTGAAGTGCCGTTCTTCACTTTGAGCTCCTGAGCATTCCACACCACTTTATCAAATCCGATTACACCACCATGCAGATGATTCTCACCATTATTGACTGCGAGCTTGTATTCCTCGCCATCAATGGTGAACTTTCCTTTGGCAATTCGGTTGCCATAACGGCCGACAATCGAGCCGAAGTAAGGCTTGTCGACGGCATTCATGTAGCTTTCGACATTGTCGTATCCGAGTGCGACATCAGCCATTTTACCGTGTCGGTCCGGAACCTGAATGGAGGTGATGATCGCCCCATAATTGGTGACCTTGACCACCATCCCCTTTGCATTTTTCATTTCATACAGTTTGATGGAATCAAAATCAGATTCCCGGATTCCAGCTTCAGCCATCGAATTGATTCCCCATAACGACAAAATCATCAGCGACATCAGATAACGCATTTTCATTCCTCTCTGTAAGTCATCTTCAAGAAGACGATCCGGCCTGCTCTGAACTGAATTGCTCTGAGGCTGCCGGGATAGTGCCTGTTCACATCATTCAGGGTGCGGGCCGCAGAGCTTCAAAATCGGCAAACGTGGTGTAAATCAACAGCACGCACATAATCAGTATCAGCCCGGCCAGCCGGGCATGTTTCCAGGGAGTCATGTCGACTGCTCCCACATCCTCCTGTACAAATTCCTGTTCCATCGGCTCCAGTTCGCCAATGACGAGCATCAGAATCACCAGCCAGCTGAACACCAGCCCCAGGAAATGGAACGTGTGAATCGAATCAACAATCAGATTAAAGGGCGGAACAAAATATCCAATCGCAATCAGGCTGAAACCAGTCACCAGACCGATTTTCGCGGCCTTGGGGGGAACCCGCTTAGTCAGCATGCCGACGAGCACCACTGCAAAAATCGGAATGAAGTACATTCCGTTCATCTTCTGCAGATAGTTGAAGATGCTTTCGGTTTTGTCGAGCAGGGGAGCAATGGACATTGAGATGATGGCCACAATCACCCCGAAAATAACACCACTGCGGACAACCTGATGCTCAGTCGCTTCCGGCTTCCAGTGACGATACAACCCCAGGCTGAACAGTGTGCAGGCGCTGTTCAGGGCGGAGTTGAAGCTCGAGAGAATTGCACCAATCAAAGCCGCGGCAAAGAAACCAACCAGACTGGGAGGCAACACCCGGTTCACAAGTAACCCGTAAGCTTCATTTGGCTTGGCCTCACCGACAAATTGCAGATTCCCCTGAATATACATTGTGTAGGCAATCATCCCGGGCAGCACCAGGTAGAGTGGCCCCAGCAGTTTCAGGGCCCCAGTCAGCAGGACTCCCTTCTGGCCTTCCGCCAGACTGCTCGCTCCAAAAGTTCGTTGAATGATCTGCTGGTTGGTCGTCCAGTAAAACAGGTTCAGCAGAAAGATCCCGGAGAAGATCGTTCCGAACGGCACGTTCGAAGACGCTCCTCCTACTGAGTTGAATCGATCCCGCTGACTTTCGACCAGCACGTTCATCCCGGCAGAAACACCACCGCCATCGGTCAGGGCGTTCAGGCCAAAATACGTGATCATCAAACCGCCCGCAAACAGACCAACTCCGTTCAAGGTATCGGAAACGGCCACTGTGCGCAGTCCTCCGAACAGGGCGTAAATCGAACCGATAATGCCCACCACCCACACCACTGCCCAGAGGGCCATTGTGTGAGCATTTGTTGTGGCTGCCTGAATGGACGCCTCATCTGCTCCAGTAACAACACCAGTAGTAAACAGAGTGGACACATCCAGAATCCCGATCATGCCTTTCGCTCCGGTGTAGAGAATGATTGGCAGCAGAATTCCGACATAAGCCAGCAGGAAAATCAGGTTGGTGATCACCTGGGTGCCATGATCAAATCGGATCTCGAGATACTCCGGCACCGTCGCCACACCACTTTTCAAAAAGCGGGGGAGGAAAAACCAGGCCATGAAGACGAGTGCAATTACGCAAACCACTTCCCACACCATCACACACAGGCCGTAGGAGAAGGCATCTCCATTCAGGCCGACGAGCTGTTCGGTGGAAAGGTTGGTCAGCAGCAAAGAACCGGCAATGAGCGGAAAGGTGAGCGAGCGGCCCGCCAGAAAGTAGCCCTGGGTACTGTCGTGATCATCCTTGCGGGTAATGATCCAGGTGAGCAACCCCACCAGAGCGGTAAAAAACAGAAAGGAGCCTATCGTGAGCAGATCCACAACCCGATCCCTTTGGGGTAAATGAACATCCGGAGAATTCGTCGATTGACGCAGTTGACGACGTTGCAGCACAGAGAGTGACCGACAGATCGGTCAACTTCAATGAGACCCGCTGGCAGGATCTTGAGAAATATTACCAGTCCAGGCAAGCGTACCGCTCGAAATTGCACAGGAATCCGGGCAGGGTACAAAAACTCTGCCCGGATTTCCTGAGCTCAAATTATTTTGACTTCGGCTTGATTGCCAGCAGGGAGCAGTCCATTTCGGCGAGAATCCGCTCTGCGGTATTGCCCATGATCATCGCTGACAGACCAGTCCGGCCGGCCGTTCCCATGACCAGGAGGTCGACTTCGTTTTCCCGCAGCTTGTCACAGATGACCTTTTCAGCCGATCCCTGCTCAACATGCACCACGGTTCCCAGTTCCAGGGTCCGGTAATCGGTCCGGGACAGTCGCTCCTGCAGAATCGTCTTGGCCCGTTCCAGTTCGGAATCGCGGAGTTTTTCGATGTCTCCCATTGGAATACCACTTCCGGCCAGCTTGTAATCCTCGCCGGATTCGACCACATGAACCACATGCAGCCGGGTCTGGAACATCCGTGCGAGCTGAACTCCCGCATCGAGAATCTGTTCGCCGACTTCGGTGAAATCATCTGCCACCAGAGTGCTTTCGATGGTCCGCGCCGGATCTGGCTTGGCGACATAAACGGGGACCGGGCATTTTCGCAGCAGCTTGATCGCTGTCCGGCCGAACAGCAGGTCTGTCAGACTGGATTTGGATTTCCGACCGACCACAACCAGTGTGAATTTTCCGGCTTCCACAAACTTGATCATCGATTCAGCGGAAGGCCCAAACAGCACTTTGGCATCCGCATCCACGCCTTCTGCTTTCGCCCGCTCGACCAGCGTGCCCAGTACCTCTTCGGCTTCCAGCTGAACTTTGCTCTTTTTGCCAGAATCATCCGTTTCAATCAGATGCAAGGCCTGCTCGGAGATGTCGATCACAGCCGTGAAGGTCAGCTTCCCGTTGCCTCCCTGGGCCAGGGCAATCCCTTTCTGCACAGCCTGCTCACAACGCACAGACAGATCATGGCTGATCAGTCTGTCTGCGTGGGATAAATCGACACCAACCAGGATTTTTGCAAACGAAATCATTTTGAGGCTCCACCACGGGTTCTTGACAACACGGAGAATCCACCAGTCAAGACTCGTATTACAGGAGGATACTGAGAGTGACAGGTCAGAATAAGACATCCACGGTTTCCAAAACCGGGATCTCTGAATCCATTATAATGGAAAATTCAGGTTCACTGAAGCAAGGATTTGTCGTGTTCCTTGAATCATTCTGAAGACTTTTTCCGGAACGGGCCATTTCAGGGTACGGATTCGGGCAACTGTGACGGTTGTAGCGGTGTGCCGGTTCTCGAAATGCATCGTTCGTACCAGATTTTGTTGCCGACTGGCAACACGTGTCGTAGGGTTGAATACCCTTCAAGTTGCTCTCAGCGTCATCCCGGTTTTTTGACCGGTGTGATTCGAGCGAAAGTTTCTTCTGTCCCACCGCCAGGATCAAAGTGCGAGAGACAGTCAGGACTTTTCGAATCATGACGCCTTCAAACCGGATGAAATGTGTTGCAGGAACCCCTCGCGGGTTTGTGTTTCAGCTCATTCGCCCCTCGGCCTGGCCGAGATCGATCTTCCTTCCTGTTTGCGTTGAGAGTCACTATGAAAAACTCCCAGGGATCTCTGTTGCTGGTTGACGATGACCGTCACATCCTCGAAGCAATGGCCGACTATCTCCGTCGGCTCGGGTATCGTACCGAAACCGCCACGACCTGCCGTGCCGCCATGGCCCGGATGCAGGAATTCCCGTTCGAATGCGTCGTTTGCGATGTCAATCTGCCCGACCAGGACGGATTCCAACTGCTCGAATGGGCCAGCCAGAATCAGCCTGAAACCGCCATCATCATGCTGACCGGTTACGGCACGATTGAAAGCGCTGTGGAAGCAATTCGGATCGGTGCCTTCGACTATCTCACTAAACCAGTCATCGATGACGAACTGAACCTGTCCATTCAGCGGGCACTGGGACAACGCCGTATTGTTGAAGAAAACAAGGCCCTCAAGGCTCAACTGGATGAACGCTTTGGCATGGCCAACATTATCGGCCGTGACTACAAAATGTCCAAAATGTTTGACCTGATCGAAAGCGTGGCCGACACCAGGACCACCGTTTTGATCCTGGGGGAAAACGGGACCGGAAAAACAATGACCGCCCGGGCGATTCATCAGATGAGTGATCGCCGCGACAAACCGTTCGTGGAAGTGGCTTGTGGAGCCCTGCCCGATACGCTGCTGGAAAGCGAACTGTTCGGACACGTTCAGGGAGCGTTCACGGGAGCCTCTCATGATAAAATCGGGAAGTTCCTCCAGGCCAACGGCGGAACGATTTTCCTCGATGAAATTGCTACCGCCTCTCCACAACTGCAGGTCAAACTGCTGCGAGTGCTGCAGGATCGGGAATTTGAAGCAGTCGGTGGCAACCAGACCCACAAAGTCGACTGCCGGGTGATTCTGGCAACCAATGAAGATCTCGAAGCCCGTGTT
>JAGQQT010000280.1 GCA_020426065.1 Planctomycetaceae bacterium
CAATTGATAACGCGCGTCCCATTTTCATGCCATCCCGAAACTTGCCCATCAGGATAATCGTGTTGGCATTGGAGAGAATATCACCCGAGTTGAGGGGACGGGCCAGCAAATCATCCAGCATGACTTCGTGAGAAGTACACAGAGCCATTGCGGAAGTTTGTGTGGCTGGATAACTGTGCTCTGCCACCTTTTCAGCATGGGCCCGGTAATGGACCCGCAGCAGATCCCGGGCCACCCAGTCGGCCTCTTTGCGGAGGATCTGATTGTGAATGTACTCGAACAGGTCAAACTGGAAAGAATCGCTGGGACTGTCAGCCGGTTCCACGCCATCAATCACACAGCGTCGGACACCGTGAATGAAGTTGCCGTAAAAAAACCGGATCGTCTTGTCGAGCTTGCGGGTCAGGTCAGCATGCCATTCCCGATAATCATTTTCATCCAGATCCTGGCGGGTAACCCGCTTGCCGGACCGGGCAAACAGATGAGCGATATCAACCCGGTTGCGTTTAGGGTCCCACAGATCTTCAATCTGCCACGGCTGATCCGGAGAAAACTCAGTCAGTTTCCAGTTGACCAGCCGTTCGGCATAGTCGTCATGATTCTGGGAATCCCCCCGGGAGGTCAGATCGAAGAAAATCCCCCGCTCCCCCTCCTGTTTTTCTCCGGTGGCTGCAAACTGAATCCCGAGTTGTGACTTCCCGATCCCGGTTGCCCCCAGCACGACACAGACGGTCCCTGGAATCAGTCCTCCCCCCAGCATGCGATCCAGTTCGGGCAGGCCAGTTGAATAACGGTCGGGAATACTCGGAAAAGACATGCAGATATCCGTGGAATGGAGTTGAGGGCAGGCCGTTCACTGTGGGGTTTCTCAGACCGCTACCATACCCCAGGTCCTATTTCCGTCAACTGAAGCGATCCAGGACAGCAGGCATTAGTGTGGATCAGTTGCAGAAGAAGTATCCCCCGGCACATGAGTGGCGACATTGCTGGCAGGCGGGGACTGGATCACAACATGTTCACCTTCCAGGTGATCGTCGCTGGAAATCGTCTGCAGAGATGAGGCTACATTCGCCGGAATCCGTTGCAGATAATGCTTCTTCTTGGGATCTGCCAGCCGAAAACTGGCTTGAGAAGTCCGCTTCCGCAGGATAGTTTCAAAATCGAATGAAACATGGATCTGCTGGGCGGCAAATGGAGCCAGGGCAGCAGCGAGTTCGCCAGCAGTCTGGAAACGCTTGTCGGGATCCTTTTCCAGGCAACGCTCCACTATCTCCTGAACGCCTGCCGGAATCGCAGCAGAGAACTCATTCAGGGGGACTGGTTTTGAATTGCGATGGGCAAGCAGTTTTTCTCGGGATGATGGGAGCGGAAAAGGGACCTGCCCTGTGAGTGCGAAATACATCGAACAACCCAGGCTGTAAAGGTCTGCCCGGCCGTCAACCCGGTAGCTGTCAACAGACTGCTCGGGTGAAACGTAGTCTGCCGTTCCCAGGCAGTCATCACCCATCTGTTCGGCCAGTTCCTGTTCCCGGGGATCATCTCCCAGAAAGGCCAGCCCAAAATCGCAGATTTTGGTGGTTCCATCATTCCCGATCAGCAGATTGGCAGGTTTGATGTCTCGATGGATCAAACTGCAACCGTGGAGGTGTTCCAGCCCATGAGCGACCTGCTCAAAGATCCGGGAGACAACATCCGCACGCAGCGGCCCGTCACGCTGCACGAGTTCCTGAAGATTGATCGATTCGAACAGTTCGAGCAGCAGGTATTCCACATCCGCACGATGCTGATAATCGATCAACTCCACGATGTTCGGATGCCTCAACCGCTCACCAGCAGCCCCCTCGAGTTTGAACCGGGTTTGAAGTTCACTCTGATGGACACTTTTACTGTTCGTGCGGCGGGTCAGAACTTTCAGCGCCATGCGCTGCAGGGAACGTCCATCCTGAACCACATACAGCCAGCCCATACCTCCTGTTCCGAGAATCCCGATCACGCGATATTCGTCAATGAAGAACCCTTCCCGGGTCAAATCCGTGAGATTGGTTTCCAGTCGAAAAGAAAACTTCCCGACACGAATCTGGTCGCCATGCTTCAATCGGGCCGATTTGACCTTCTGATTGTTGACGTAAGTCCCATCCTGACTGCGGAGATCCCAGATGCGAAACCCACGGGCATCCAGAGTCATGACGCAATGTGCCGGTTCCACCGTTGGTGAAATCAACTGCAGATTGCACTGTTCGTGAGATCCAATCAACGTCGTGGTTCGGAGCACATTCTTGCGAACAGTCCGCTCACCGGACTCAAACACAAGCTCCCCGTACCAGGAAGAAGCATTCTGGGTTGCTGGATCTGTTTTGTCAGAAGGATTCGTTGAATGGAGTGATGACAATCCTTGTTCCTGCCCTGAAAACTGAAAGGATCGTAAGCCAGATCCCGGGAGACGAGTGAACCCGGAAGCCAGTAGATTTGCTGAATAACAGATCAATGATCTTCGAAGTATTACGCGAAGACAACACCAATTCAAGGAATTGAGACAATCCTTGCTAAAATCGTCATTCCGGATCCAGTTGATCCTGCCAGCTGATCCGGATGATGCAGAGCAAACGAAAAACCTCCCGAAATCCGAGAATCCTGTTGAATTGACTGATTTCGATGAATATCTTTAAGTAGAGTTTCTCGCCTGCCCGGTAAGTCTGAAGTGGGCAGGAGAACACCGACTTTGAGGGTTATTCCTGTTGTTCGGGACGTATCAATTTCGGCAGGTTCTGCCGGTCAGCGGAAAACAATCGATGTTGACTCCAGCCGGGACAGCGGAGTCGACTCAGATCGTTTACCGCGAAAATCCGATGTTAAAGTCATTTCAGTCGTTGTTTTTCTGCAGTCTGACACGATTCCATCGTGAATGACTCAGAGTGATGATCCACAGATCATCACTTAAAATCATCCCGAATTCGGGAAAGCTGGAGATTATCCGGTTTGACCGTTCATTTCAGAATCCCTCTGTCAGCGGCAATTGAATAAGTAGGCGGTTGCCCCCTGGTTGGGAATTGACATTACACACCTGATTGGAAGGTTGTCATGGCTTCAGCAGGCAAAGTGACTGGCGCTCATATCTGGGCGTTCTTTTTTGGTGTCGCGTTCTTCGTATTTCTGGGACTGTGGTACATGCAGCTCCGGGAACGCGAAGAGCTCGTCTCGGCTCGGAAAACGGCCGATGATGCCGCCTCAACAGCCAACACGGCCTTGAGAAACCGGATCGAAGAAATTGAAGCCCTGATCGGACTGGTCGGACACGATTTCGACATCGACCAGATTGGTGTGGGCGAAACCACCAACAAAACCAAAGTCCTGGGAGCTATGCAGGATGATATTACCACCTACGGTGGTGATGTTGCCCAGCAGACCTACTCCGCTACGATCGTCAAACTGCGGGAAGAACTCGATCGCATTAAGCAGCAGTACGATCAGGTCCAGGATGAGCTGGAAACCCAGCGTCAGCAGTACCTGGCTCTGCAGGATCAGTACAACACCCGCGTCTCACAGTTTGAGACTCAGACTAACGACGCAAAAAGTGACCTGCAGGATTATGTCGCCACTTATGACGAAATGATTTCCGACAAAGACGGACAGATTGCCAAGTTGAGAGGCGAACTGGCCGAAGCTCTGCTGAATGCCGAATCCATCAAAGAAGCCTACGCTCAGCAGCTCAAAGTGCGGGAAGATGAAGTGAAAAAGCTGGTGTTCCTCAACACCCAGCTGACCGAAAAAATCGACGGCCTGGAAGAAATCAGCTACGAACGTCCCGATGGCCTGATAACCAATGTGGATAACGCCACCCGTCTGGTCTGGTTGAACATTGGAACCAACGAAAACCTGACTCCGCAAACCACCTTCAGTGTTTATGACAAAAATAATCAGGGGGTTGGACGGACATCTGAAGATATCAAAGCCCAGATCGAAGTGACTCGCGTCTGGGAAAACCGGGCCGAAGCCCGCATCCTGAAAGCGGACCTCTACCGCCCGATCTCTCCCGGTGATGAAGTCTATTCACCGATCTGGGAAAAGGGCCGCAAGTTTAACTTCAGCTTCGTGGGATTCATCGACCTGGACGGTGATGGCATTTACGACCGCGATCTGCTTCACGATATCGTTTCCTCCAGCGGAGCCGAAATCGATAACGAAGTAGGCGATGATGGGGAATGGATTGTGAACCGCGGAATTTCCGCCAACACCAAGTTCATCGTGATTGGAGAAATTCCTGATCCAACCCAGACCCAGCGGGAAGAAGAAAAAGAACGCTTCGAAAAAATCATTGCCAAGCGGACTGAGCTGATCAACGAAGGCCGTCTGCAGGGTACCCGGGTGATGCCTCTGAACGATTTCCTGGCTTTCGTTGGCTTCAAGCCACAACGACGGCTCTACATTCCAGGTCTGGCTGACAAGGAGTACACCCTGAAAGCGGGTGCTGCCAGCACAGGAGTCAATGAAAACGTGGGAGATCGCCGTTCTACCGGCCGTGTCTCGGAAATCTTTACTCCTAACCAGACCGGACAGAAGACATCCAGCGGGAAAACAAGTGGTGCCTTTGGCACAGGCCGTTAATTTCTGCTCAGGTTCTAATAGAAACGGGAGGGCTTTCGAAAAGCCCTCCCGTTTTTCATTTTAATTCGCTTTGCCGACCATTCACTACTCACACTCAGATTTTCACGCTGTAAGTTGGATGAAGCGCAGCCGATTGATTTGGCGAATCTGAACGCGGACCTGGCAATGAGCCGATCATCTATAAACTGCTCGACACAGTTCTGCTATCAATAGCTTCAAGGTATTTACCACGCGCATTCGCTGCGTTCTGGACTGCCACTTCGAGATAACTTCCAGGACCATCAGCAACGAAAAAAGGCAGGGCATTTCGAATCAAGCCCTGCCTATTCATATCACAACGAATTGCTGACCACAATCACTTAAAAATCACCAATCAGGTTTTCATCTTTCCGGTTACCCAGATTGGAATAGATCGTGATATCGATATTCTCAGAAAGAAATCGGACAGACATATCGGCCAGCACAAACTGGGCTCCCCCTGTATGCTCACTGGAGAATCCACCCGTTTCCAAGGCATCTGCCGGTTCCCAGAGTTTATCACCATATTTGTCAATTACATCATGATCGGCGTTAATGGGAACTCCCGTATTTCGCAATGTAGCACGAGTACCGGAAGTCCAGCCCAGTGTATTTCCGCCTCGAATTTTCTCACCGGCCAGAACGGTATAGGAAACTCCATCCGTGATTTCACTGAAACGAATCCCACGATTTAAGATGAGCAATCCATCACTCTCAGCTGAAATGGGTCCCACCGCTCCACTGTAAACACCAGCATATGTTGTTGTTGCCAACTTCACTTCCCGCTCGAATTCTGGTGTTGCCAAATTCATTTCGTAAGTTCCAGCCCATGAGGGACAATACAGCCAGGAGCATGGGTGAGCGGAGACCTGGTCGTTAGCCTCTGCAAAGGCACTTTGGGAGAAATCATATTTGGAGAAGGCCAGCATTTCATCAATCTGAGGCAGGATGCGGACCATCCAGCCAACTTTGTATCCGGTCCGAGTATTCTCCACGGGATCTTTCTGATCGATAGAACCGGGTGGGAGTGTTTCCCAGAGATGTTCGTAATTTGAGATTGCAATCCCGATCTGCATCAGGTTGTTTTTACAGGAAGAACGGCGTGCGGCTTCCCGGGCCTGCTGTACGGCTGGCAGCAGTAATGC